>JAZUQI010000408.1:0-3648 GCA_045605625.1 Clostridia bacterium | reverse complement strand
CAGCATCCCCAGAATGGTTTTTTGACAGTCTGAAACCATCTTCTTCGGAAGGCGGTTTTTTGTTGCCAAATTGCAATGCGCTGCCGCTGCCGGTGGAACCTTTCGTGGGGCGTTGCCCCACACCCCACAAGGGACAATCGTCCCTTGACCCTTCCTGCGGAAGTCATTAGCAGATAGCACAAACAATGTGCCGCTGTAACGAATAAAATGCAAAACGCATCAAAACAACACACTTGGCTTCCATTCAAACCAGCTGCATTGTCATCATCCACGGGCCGGGGAAAATGAAAAAAGCTGACAGGAAAGTTCACTTTCCTTATCAGCTTCTTTTCATTTTCATTGCGCCCGTGGAATTGCTTTTTTTCGTCCATTCCAAATATCGTGCGGATATACTATGGCTGATAATCTTTTCCCCTTCGCAGAAAGGGTGCAGGGAGGAACTCCCTGCCGTGGGGTTTCAGGGGCTGCGTAAGCCCCTGAACTCTCCTCACCCGTTCCCAGGCCAGAAATCGCTCTGCAGCATCATGCCGCCTGCATCCAGTTCCGGGAACCAGACGTAATACCATTCATCGCCGTACACACCGATAATGCAGCAGGCTTCCCCTTGTTCCACCGTCCATGCTTCCAACGGATCCCCATGGAGCACATGGCCTGCATTCCATACGTTGAACTGTTTCTTGTAATCGATGAAGTGCAGCTTGGGGAAAGCATTTTCCACGGCCCAGCCATTGGTGCCAAAGGCCAGGTATTTATCCATCATCCAGCCGGAGGATCCGCCGGGAATGCGCACAAAGGCCCAATCATTATACTTGCGCAGCACCTCCACCGGGGTACCGTTGTAAAACTTGCCAAAGGATGTGGCGCTCTTATTTTCCCGGTCCCGAAGGTGCAGCCGGTCGTCCGGGTTGGGGTTGTTCACCACGGCCCAGCGGCCGGCGTCCAGCTTTTTCATGGCCTCTTCCAGGGTTCCGGGCAGGGTGCTCCAATCCAGGCTCAAATCCTTCCAGGGATGATCGCCGATGTAATATCGCCCGGAAAACCCCGTTCCAACCCGAACCCAGTTCCTGCCAAAGAACAGCGGATCCCCTGCCGCCTTTTCTTCAAACGCATATTCCGGATGCCACACGCCGTTCCGGAACGCATCCAGCGAAACCACAATGCCTTGCGGCAGCCACAGGCAATGACTGAAATTTTCGTAACCGTATACCGTTCCTTCCGGCAGCGGCGAACTGATATTGGCAATGCCGCTTCCCCCGTTCCACTGCCATGTGACCATGCGCAAACGGCCTTCTTCATCCCGCATCAGCATTTCCAGCCCTTTTTCCGTGGCGGAACCGGCCAAATACGTGTATTGCGGCTGCACTTCCGCCGCCGTCAGCCGCAGGGCCGCATCATTCAGCCAGCTGTCTTCCGTAACGTGGACCGCCGTGGCCGCTGCATCTTCCCGGAATGCTGCCAGCGTATCATAGGCCGTCATCCACATGGCCGGAAACGGCCCTACGGCGGATTCGCTTTGCAGGTTCTCGTTTTCATCCCAGCGGCTCACCCGGAAAGAAACTAGACCTTCCTGATACACATGCTCCACTTCGGTGTACATGGTTTTTTCCGCATCCATCCAGTCCCTCCGGATGCATACGGGTGCCTGCCAGACGCCGTCTTTCCCTTTGAAGCTGGAAAAACTGTAATGGTACCAATCGTCCTCATAGCTCCAGAAGAGGGCGTTATCCGTATCCAGAACCAGGCGGATATCCACGCCGCCGGGCAAGGCGGAAGCGGTGGCCACGGTCAGGTTCCATACACCGTTTTGCTGCTCCGAAATGCACAAAATTCTATCATCGCCCCGGCCCAGCACAGCCGCAGCGGTGGGCGTCCATTGATCGCAGGAAAGCAAGACGGCATCCGGGTAGGCGACCAGTATAGGGGCCAGCGCCGCTTCTTCCGCCTTTTGCTCCGCCACGGCCCCGGTGCACAGGGCGCATGCGATCCATATAAACCATAAAATGCGCTTCATAATTTGCCTCCTTGGTGTTTTCATCTATATAGACGAAACGCCCCTTCCTTTTGTTGCAGGAAAATGAAATTTTCTCCATTTTCACGCCTTTCGCCGCTGAACATAGTTTGAAGAGGTACTGCTTTTTTGAAATTTTGGCCCTTTTGTGGTATAATTGAATGTATTTTTCAAAGGAGGAAGTTTTCCTTGTTCACCCATTGCGATTGTGAAGAGAATTATGAAAACCATGAACTGGTAAATTGCATTGCCTCTGCCTTGGACGCCCGGGACCCCTATACCGGCCACCATTCGGAACGGGTCAGCGATATGGCCTGCGAACTGGCCCAGGCCATGGGGCTGAGCGCTGAACAAGTGCAGGAAATTCATATTGCCGCTCATCTCCACGATATCGGCAAAATCGGCATTCCCGATGCCGTGCTGCTCAAGCCCGGCCGCCTGACGGAGGAAGAATGGCAAATCATGAAAAGCCATTCTAAAATCGGGGCGGATATCCTGCGCCGTGCCCCTTCCTTTCAGGGCATTGTGCCCATTGTGCTGCACCACCATGAACGCTTCGACGGCCGGGGTTACCCGGACGGCATCAAGGGGGAAGACATTCCCCTGGGCGCCCGGATCATTGCCGTGTGCGATTCCATTGATGCCATGGCCTCTGCCCGGGCCTATCGCAAGGCCTTGCCCCTGGCCGTGTGCCGGGCTGAAATTGAGCGGAACATGGGCCGCATGTATGACCCGGCCATTGCCGCCGTGGCCCTGAAAAACTGGCATTCCCTGACGGATATTTACTGGATGGAGCAAAACGGCCCTGCCCCCAAGGAAGATATCCGCTATATGGAAACGGAGCGGCTGCTGCTTAGGCCCTACACGGCAGCAGATGAAGACGCCCTTTTCTCCATCTTCTCCGATGCCGATACCATGCGCTATTACCCCTCCCCCTTCACCCGGGAAGAAACGCAAAAATGGATGGAGCGCAACCAGCGCCGCTACCGGGAAGATGGGTTTGGCCTGTGGGCGGTGGTGCTGAAGGAAAACGGCCAGGTGATTGGGGATTGCGGCATCACCATGCAGAATATCCACGGGCAGATGCTGCCGGAAATCGGCTATCATATCCATAAGGATCACCAGCGGAAAGGCTATGCCACCGAAGCCGCCCGGTTCTGCGCCAAACTGGCTTTTGAACAATACCGTTTCCCGGCGGTGTATTGCTATATGAAGCACGATAACTGGCCCTCCATGGGGGTGGCCGGAAAAATGGGCATGGTATTGGCCGATGTATACGAAGACCCCGTGAATGAATACACCCGGGTGTTCCGGCTTTCGCACCACCCCACCGCCAGCCGCTTTGCCCTGGCCGAAACGGCCAAATCCCTGGCCCTTTTGCCGCTGCACGGCTTTCAGGAGGATCAGGACAGTAACCTGACGCCCTTGGTGCAGCATTTCAGGCGCTGGGATGTGCATGCAGCCAATCAGCTGTGGTGCGCCGCTTTTGTGTATCATTGCTGCATCCAGGCCGGCTTCCAGCTTCCCTTTTCCCCGGATGAATGCACCGTGGGCAGCCTGGCCTGCGTACCGGCCTGGGAAGAGCTGGCACAGAAGGACAGCCGCATCGGCTATCATTTGCCCACGGATGCCTTTGAACC
>JAZUQI010000407.1:0-4559 GCA_045605625.1 Clostridia bacterium | reverse complement strand
CTGCTTTGGGTCTTTTTTCTTTCCAACGGCTTTCTGATGGGTTCATCATATACCTTTTCCAATTATTTGTCAACCATGTTTTTTCGTTTTTGGTTACATGAATTGCATCCAAGAAACCATTCGCTGTATTTACCCCGTATTTTCAGCCGGTTTTTTACCGGATAATACATCTTTTTGGTACTATCCATTGCATCCGCATTTCGGCATGTAACTGAATTGTAATCAAAATGCCTTATTTTGCCACCAAATCCTGATTGGGAAAGAAACTTCCCGGCAAGTACATGTAACCGGCCAGGGTTTCCGGCTGGGCGCCGTTCACCAGGAACTGCACCCGTTTCACCCCCTGCAAAGCGCACAGGGAATTCACCATGGCGTAAATCATGCGCCCTTCCGCTGCCTGATCCATGCCCTGGCAAAGTTCCATAAGCTTTTCGGAGAAATTCAATACCAGCGTATCCCCGGAAAAAGCCACGCCGATCAAATCCGCATCCCGGAGGCCTTCGGGCAGAACGGGCTGCAGTTTTTCCCGGCTGTCATAGGCCTGGGAACCCCGGATCAGCTGATTGATGATGGAGCGCACATTGCGGCTTTCATAGAAAGGCACCATCCGGGTAACCGGGCAAAGTTTGCCTTCCCCATTGGCAAAATACAGGGTGCACCCATCCAGCAGGAAGGGGGCAAAATCGCCGCGGCGCATGAGGGCATGGTCAAAGGTGATGGTTTCCCCGGCGCCGGTATAAGTAGCGGAGGGGGTGAGGGAGGTGATGGTTTCTTCCCCGATCCTGATTTCCACCCCTTCCACCCCGGGCATAAAGGTGGTGATGGTGTACACAAGCGAAGCCACCATCACGCTTCTTGTGATGCCGTTTTCAATAATGGCCGCATTCAGGGCCGTATCAAAGTGCAAAACCGCCCGGCGGCTGCCGTTTTCATGGCTCACCTGAGGGGGAGCCGCCAGATATTCCTGAAAATCCGGGAAGGAGGGCAGCCCCTGCAGGGAAACCGGCCCGGCATGCAGCGCCGCAAGCAGGGTGCGCAGCATATCCCCTTCTTCCAGGCTGTCAAAGGACAGGGGCCGGGCTTCGCACACCACGCCCCGGGCCCCGGCCGCCGGATAATACAGGGCCGCTGCCACCGCATGCCGGGAGGCCGTTTTGCCGGAAGCCGCCCGGTTCCACAAGGTGGCCAGATCATCCCTTGTGTTTTCCTGGAAGCACCCGGCCGGCAGCGTGGCCGCCACATCCAGCCCCGGCTGCACGCCGTTGATCAATACGTTCACATACTGCACGTCCCCGAACTGGCACAGGGTATTGGCAATGGCCTGGCACACCACAAACAATTCCTCATGGCTCAGCCGCAGGGCGGAAGCCGCCAGGCTTACCGTGGCCACATCCCCGGATACTTCCACCGGCTGGGTGCCGCTGAGCTGCACATCCTCCGGCAGAGGGGATACTGCCCCATTCCCCGGGGCATCAAACAAAAGCTGGCACAATTTTTCTGCGCTATGCCGGGAAATGGAAAGGGAGGCCGGGGCGGGCACCGCCGAAAGCCGGGTGCCATCCAGGGCCGGCAGATACAAAAGCACCGTCTGTTCGCTGCTTTGGTTTACGTCATTCTGGGGGGATAGAAGGGGCGCCGCCGGGGGCGGCAAGGTAACCTGCGCCCCGGCATCTTCCCTTGCAGAACAGCCGGCCAGGCACACAACCGCCATCATCAGGCATAGCATTTTTCGCCCCGTGTATCGCTTCATTTTCTCCATCATTCCTCTGTCATCATGCTTTGCAGGGTATCAAAGGGCATTTTCCACACGCCGTTTTCCCTCCGCATCCGGATGGGATAGCCGCTGCGCACCTGATCCTGCCCTTCCCGGTGCAGGGTGAGTTCCGCCGTAACCACGGCCCATTGCCCATCCGCCGATACATCCCCGTGGGACAGGCGAAAGCCGGTGAGGGTCAGGCTGTTTTCCAGCAGGCTTTCCATCATCTGCACGGTGGGCCTGCCCTGCACCGCCAGGCTGCTTAAAAGCTGGTCATGGTTCCTTGTCATCCAGGCATCCAATACATGCCGGGCGGCGTTATAGGGGGTGAACAGGGTGTCTTCCTGCCTGGTGATTTCCGGCAAAGGCAGGGCGGAACCGTTCTGATACAAATAATCTTCCTCCAGCCGGAGGGAGCTGGTTTTCACCTGGCGGCGGTGCACCAGCACCTGCACCCGGGTACACAGCCCGGCATCGGTCAGCGTGGCGGCCAGGGCATCCAGGCACAATTGCCGCTCCTGCTGCACCGCCATCTTCTTTTCGGCGGCAGGCAAATCGCTCTTTTCGCTGTTGTAGCCGGAAAGAAAATCCTCGCTGAAGGTGACAAAAAGCAAATCCCCCTGCTTGGAGGTAGCCATCACCTGGGTGCCGCTGGGAAACAGGGGCTGCAGGACCGCCTGGGTTACCGAAGGCCCGGCAATCAGCTGGCGGATGAGGGCCATTTCCACCGTTTCATCCCGGCCCACTTCCACATTCCTGGTTTCCGCCGCCAGATAGGGCCCGTCCGAAAGGCGGAAATACAGGGCATACGTGCTTTCATCCCCTTCCAGAGCCCGGGTATCGGCATCAATCAGAAGGGCGGCATCCGTTTTTTCCAAAGGCTTCGCTCCGCAGCCGCACAGAAAACCGCACAATACCAGCAGCACAAGGCTGCGCATCCATTTGTTCATTTCGGGTTCGGCTCCTCCCCAATGCACCAGGAGCGCAGCTTGGTCACCGTTCTTTCCAGGGCATCCCGGCTGTCTCCCCAGGGCTTATCCGCATTTCGGTAATCGAATTTCAGGGTGAATCCTTCCAGATCCCCTTCCAGTTTTTCCAGGCTGTTGGAAGTAGCGGTGCAAAGATCGGAAACAAATTCCGAAAGCACTTTGCCGTTCATTTCCCCGGCTGCCATTTCCATGAGCAGGGCCGCATCCGCAAGGCACACGCCTTTGGAAGCGGCAAAGGCCCGCTTAAAGGCGGCATCATTCTGGTACAGGTGCAGGAAGGTGTAGGCATAGCGCTGCATATTTTCATCAATACTGTCGCACAGGATGCAGGTTTGGGTGATTTTCCGCAACTCCTCCGCTGCTTTCAGGATTTCTTCCTTGCCCCCGGCCTTGCCCATCATGCGCTTGAGAGCCGGCGCATCCGCCTCCTTTTTCGCCCCATTTTGGGCAGCGGCAAAGGCGGCGTCGGTTTTTTTCATGGTGGTTTTCAGGTAGGTATGCATCATCAGGGCATGGCCCAGCTTGTTCCTTTTTTCCGTCAAAAGCTGCTGATGCCGGGGGCAAAAGCCCTTTTCATTCACCTGAATGCGGATATCCGGCTCCATCACCGAGCCGCCCAGATACCTGTCCACATCCATCAGTTCCACCTTCCGGCGCAGGGCGCACAGGGGGCATTCCCCGTTCAGCTTCATGGCATCCCACACCGGAATGGTATCGATATGATAACGCATGGCTTTTCTCCTTTTCCGTCATGAACCTTTCCGCCGCCGCATACACTTTCACCGAAACGGAGGGATATCCATTGCGCAGCGGAAAGATAAAAATAAAACGCTATAAAACAGGAAGGAACAAAACCGGGCTGTTGATTATTTTGCCGGTATTGCTCCTTGCCGCCTGTTTTTTGTATGTGCACCGCACAGGGGGCCTTTCCCTGCCGCCTTTTCTTGTGCCTTCCCTGTCTGCGGAAGAGATGCAGCAGGAAACCCGGATGATTACCCTGCCGGGGGCCAGCCATTTTGCCCTGCAGCTGGGGGCCTTTTCCGAAAAGGAAAGCGCAAAGGCGCTGGCGGAATCCTACCGCAGCCGGGGAGCCGCTGGGTACATTTTTGAAAACGACAGTTACCGGGTGCTGGCCGCCGTATACGCTTCCCGGGAGGATGCCCGGGCCGTGCAGAAAAAACTGGCGGAAAACCACGGGGTGGATGCGTATCTGTATCCCCTCACCCGCAGCCAGATCACCCTGAAGCTTTCCGGGCAAAGGGCCCAATTGAACGCCCTTTCCGATGCCATGGATGTGTGCGTGCAGCTGACGGACACCCTGGGCACCCTCTCTCAATCCCTGGATGCAGGCAGCCTGTCCAAAGAGGAAGCAACCCAAGCCCTCCAATCCCAGCAGGAAACCCTCCGGGCGCTGAACACAAGGCTATCTTCCCTTTTTGTGAAGGAAGAGCACCCGGCTGTCACCGCCCTATGCGCCCTTTTGACCCAAACGGAGCAGGGCCTTTCTTCCGCCGCCGGGGCCGCCAATGCCACCCGGCTTGGCAGCGGCATCAAGTACAGCCAGCTTTCCCTTTTATGCGGCCTGGAGCAATATGTGCTGGCCCTTGCGCCTTAGCCCGTTATTTTCTTGCCGGGGCATCGCAGGTGGGGCAGCGCATCAGGTTGGCAAACCGCTGGGTTTCCAGATCGCCGTAATAGAAGGGGGTCAGGGGCCAATACTGTTCGCTGACGGCGGAGCAGCTGGCCTTGATATGGTAATACTTGCCCCCGTCGCTGTTATAATAGAAGTCGGAGGCCAAGCGGTCTTAGGAAGA
>JAZUQI010000406.1:0-3490 GCA_045605625.1 Clostridia bacterium | reverse complement strand
CGGCCAGGCCTTGGCCAATGACCGGATGCTGCTGAGCTAAACACCCAGCGAGTGAAAAACAGCTAAAGCTGTTTTTCAATCGGGGCATCACATTTCCTGTAAAAATCGGCTTGCAGCCTCTTCGCACAAGCTGCAAACCCTATTTTTACGGGCGTAAATTGATAGAGGAAGCGCCATGGGCGCCTGCTCAGAATTCGGCATTGTCGTTCATTGCCGCACAAGCGGCATGAACTCTGTGCCTCATTGGGCCTTCACCTGCCTTCATCTGCCAGCGGCAGGTTTGGCCCTCGCAGGGGCAATGCTCCTGCTGCGGATTACATATGAAGGTGACGGAACCGAAGCGCCGCCTGTGGCGGATGAAGCGAGGTGGAGGAATCATCCGAAAGGGAGCATTGCCAATGGCAATGCGTAAGGCGACCATTGAGGATGCGGAGCTTTGGCCCCTTCATACATCCCCAGAATAGCCTGACAGTCTGAGAGGCATTTCCTTTTGACGGGAAATGCCTCTTTCTTTATGCTGTTTTACGGGGCTTTTTGTTCCAGGAAGCCCTGCATGTTGATGCTGCCGTCCGCATTCCTTAAAACGCCCTGGAAGGTGAGGGAGAGGAAGGAATCGGCGGTGATGGTATCGCCCTTGGTATTGGCGGCATGGGCCCCATCCCAGTAATAGCAGCTTTCGTTCAGGTAAGCCGCCGGATCCTGCTGGCCCTTGGGCTTGAATTCATCCCCTTCGGAGGGATCGCCGCCGGGAATGGTGGCATCCTTGAAGGAAATAAGGCCGGTGGCCTGGTAGGCAGTATCCTGTTCGATATTGGTGTAGAAGGCCACGTTATAGCGCAGGTTATTGTAGCTGACGCAGTTTTCCACCAGCACATCGGGGCAGGAGTTGGAATCGATGCCCTTGGATTTATTGAAGAATGCGTAGGAATGGATCAGCCGGTGGCCGCCGGGAATATTGGAGCCGCCCAGCTTGAAGCCGTGGCCGTTACCGGCGTTGGTGCCGTCTTCCAGGAAGCCGTTGCTGTAAGCCACGCTGTTTTTGATGGTCACCGAACCGATGGGCCCGGTTTCGATTTTGGCGTACAGGTCAAAGCCGTCGTCGGCGTTATGGTAAGCCACGCAGCCGTCAAACACATTGCCTTCGCCGCAGGTGAGCTTGGCGGCAAAGCCGTCCGCATCTTCATACCCGGCATCTGCATTGCCGAAAGACGTGCAGTTGAGGATCAGGTTATGGCTGGGCCAATCGGATACGGGGTCGTTGCCGGCATAGCGGCTGATCTGGATGCCGGTGTTGCCGTTGTGGTAGGTGTGGATGTTTTCCAGTGTGTTGTAATGGCCGGAAACCTGGAAGCCCTTCTGGCCGTTGGAAGAGCGGGTCACGTCAAACCCTTCGAAATGCCAGTAATCGCCGCCATGGATGATGCCGGCGCTGAGGCCGCCAAAATCCAGCACGGGCCGGGTTTCACAGGAAGGATCCGCCACCATGCGTATGGGCTGTTCCTTCGTGCCATCCATGCCCTGGGGAATGCGCAGGGGGGCCAGGAAGGAATATGTGCCCTCTTTCAGCAGGATGGTTTGCCCGGGCTTTGCATACTGTACCGCTGCGGCCAGGCTGAGGGGGCGTTCCCTGGTGCCAAGGCCGGAAGGGGTGGCATCCGGGGCCACGTGGATTTCCGGCAGGGAAGCAAAGGCGTTGGTATAGCTTACGGTGTGTTCCGCCCAGATGGTGCGGGTGGAGGAAAGCACCATGTTTTCCCCCAGGTCCTGCTCCGCATCCGGCGTGAAGGAAACTTCCAGCAGCATTTCTCCCCGGCGGGGCAGGGTAATGGAATAATCGTTGCGGATGAGCCCTGTGGCAGGCAAACCTTCGGCAATGGTTTCTTCATCCAGCCGGATGGAAATTTTCCCGGCTACGTTGGGCACCAGGGAGAGGGTGTATTTTTCGGTGTTGGAGGTGGCGGCGGAGGTGATGGAGAGGGAGGGGGTCACCCGGGTGACGGCCCTTTCTTCCGCAGCGGCATCCAGGGCAGAGTCAATGACGGTCAATTCCACCTGAGAGAAGGTGGCCCTGGCACGCCGGGCGGCAAAGAAACCTACATACACATTTTCCGCATCCAGTACGGAAAGGGCCGCCGGGTTATAATCCTTATACTGGCCAATGACGGAGCCGTCTTCCCCATAATAGGTGATGAAATAGCCGGTGTTGTTCTTTTGAATTTCCAGGTCAAAATCCGTCAGTTCCTGAATGGTTTTGGCGGTTTTGTTCAGGATATCGGGGTTGGTGTTGTTGCCGATGATGTTATAGCTGGAAATACCTTCGTCGGCCTGGAAGGTGGCGGAGGTTTCCAAGGGATAGGTGATGCCAAGGATGGCTTCCTTGGTATCGGCGGTGCGGCCCAGTTTCGCCAGCACCCCAAGGCCCAGCCGCATGGAATACTTGGTGCCGCTTTCGGACACCTTGCCCCCCAGCCAGTAATATTCAATTTTGCTGGCCAGGGCCATGTACTGGTTGGTGAGGAAGGAACCGGTGCCCATCGGAGGCACGCTGTCCGCCGCCATCAGGCCAAAGGCCTCCTGGCCGTTGGAATAATCCCAATTATCCACATGCACATGGGCACGGAGGGTGAAATTCTGATCGGCAGGTACGGCGGTGTAATAGAAAGCAATGCCGTCATCCGCATTGGGCTGAATTTTTCCCTTGCCGTTTTCGGAATAGACGGTAACCTGGCCGTCTTCATTCAAATTGCCCAGATAGCCGTTATCCGTTTCGTTGGTGGAGGGGCCGTAGATGACAAAGCTCCACGCACGCTGGGCGTCCTGCGTTGCAATGGCGGAAAGGGGGGCGGAAAGCTTGCTCTTTTCCTTATCCCGCAGGGCCTGCACGGTGAAATGATAGGTTTCACCGATGGTGAGGTTTTCAATGGTGCAAGAAGTGCCGCTTTCCTCCAGGGAAAGCACATCGTTGCAGAAAACGGCATAGCCGGTGGCCTCGGGCACCGCAGTCCACACAAGGGAAATTTTCCCCTCCCCGGCGCTGGTGGCAGAGGTGATGGTGGGGGCGGAAAGGGGCAGCACAAACCGGAGGGAAACGCCCTTGCCCGGCTTTGCCTCTTCATTTTCCCGAAGAAGGGTGGGGCGCAGGGTGTAAATGCCGGAGGCGGAGGGGGAGAAGGTGAGGGCATGGGTGTTCTTTTCCGCAATGGAGCGCCGGGAGGCAATTTCGTTTCCTTCCTTATCCGTCAGGGAAAGGATCAATTCATCACCGCCGTCGTGGCCCACCCGGGCCTGCACCGTGGCTTCAATATTTCCGTTTTTCTTATCCGCAGCGGCGGAGATCACGGGATCGGCAATGCCGGCCCAATCCGCCCGGGGCGGCTTTTCTGCCGCCTGGGCCTTTTCGGAAACCACCAGCTTGAACAGGTAATTGCTGCCGTCCGGTACGCCCAGGTAATACGTGCCTGCGGCATCCGCCTGGAATGCGGAAATGTAC
>JAZUQI010000405.1:0-2457 GCA_045605625.1 Clostridia bacterium | reverse complement strand
GGGGCACAATCTGGTGCGCACCCGGGCGCAAATTGCCCTGGCCAAGGATATGCAAAGGAAAATGCCGGAGATGGAAAAAATCGTGGCGGAATGCGCTGCTCAATACCGGTGATAGAAAGGGCTGTTGTTTTCAGCCCTTTTTTTGTTTGGTTTGACGCTGGCCTTTTTTCGCAAGGAGCAATTCATCCGCCTCATCCGTGCGCTTTTAGGCGGCCGCCTTCCCCTCAAGGGAAAGGCTTTTGGCGGCTTATCAGCGGATGGGTATTGTATAACCGGGGTTTATGAAGCGTAAAACACGATACATTCTTCATTCTGAATTTTCGTTTCTTGTTTGCAATTTGGGGCGTTTCGTGCTATGATGCCCTTGTTCGTGCAAGGAAACAGGTGCAAAGCCTGTGCGAGCCCGTCGCCGTAAGGCGGATTCACCCATTCCCTCACCCCGGCCGCACGGGGAAAACGCCATTGGCACATGCTGAGAAGGCGGGAATGGGCTGCCAAGCCGGAATATTTGGCGAACAAAGCCTTTTTTCTTTCCTGCTGCGAGTGCCGGTGAAGGAAGCGTTACAAAAAGGGAAAAATAACAGAAGGAGACATGAAGGATGAAGAAGACGAACAAAAAGCAAAATCTTCTGCTGATTGTCCTTGGTGTGGTACTGGTTGCGGCGGCAGTACTGTATGCTACGGGCATTTTAGGCGGAAAAACAGCCCTGGAAGCCGGCCCTGCCGTGGTGAAAAACGGCGATGTGGTGGGCCAGGGGGCCAAAACATTCCCCTTTACCATTGTGGATAAAGAGGGCGCTGAAACCACCATCACCGTGCAAACGGACAGGCAGATGGTGGGGGAGGCGCTGCAGGAAAACGGCCTGATTGAAGGGGAAGAAGGGGCCTATGGCCTGTACGTGAAAAAGGTGAACGGCATTCCGGCGGAATACGAAGTGGACGGCACCTACTGGGCTTTCTATGTGGACGGCGCATACGCCATCACCGGCGTGGACGTGACGGAGATTCAGGAAGGCAGCGCCTACCTGATGAAGGTGGAAAAGTGAAGTTATCCACCAGACGAATGACGGTTTTTGCGCTGATGGGGGCACTGATGTATGTGGCCCGTCAGGCCATGGCTTCCCTGCCAAACATTCATCTCACCGGGCTGTTCATTGTGGTATTGACGGTGGTGTACCGAAAGCAGGCCTTGTATCCCCTGTACATCTTTGTGCTGATGGAAGGGCTGTTTGGCGGTTTTGGTACATGGTGGGTGCCGTACATATATGTATGGACGGTGCTGTGGGGGGCGGTGATGCTGCTGCCCCGGAACATGCAAAAAAGAACCGCAGCCATCGTGTATGCGCTGGTGTGCGCCGCCCACGGGTTTCTCTTTGGCGTATTGTACGCCCCGGCCCAGGCCATTTTGTATGGCCTGAACTGGAAGGGCATGGTGGGGTGGATCATCCAGGGCCTGCCCTATGATATGATGCATGGTACAGGGAATTTGCTGTGCGGCACGCTGATATTGCCGCTTGTGAACGTAGTGCAGCGCATGGAAAAACAAATGCAGTAACTAAACCGGCAAGCATGGGGTAGAACCCTGTGCTTGCTTTTTGAATGAAATAAATGTATAATAATACAGTTAGGCATTTGCCCAAACAACAAAGGAGGAACGAAAAATGAACGCTATCAAAAAATATGTTGCGGAATTTATCGGCACGTTTGTGCTGGTGCTGTTCGCCTGCGGAACGGCTGCCGTGGTGGGCTGCGATGCGGTGAACGGCACGGGTTACCTGCTGACGGCCTTGGCTTTCGGCCTGGTAATTGTGGCCATGGCTTATTCCATCGGCAATGTATCCGGCTGCCACATCAATCCGGCGGTATCCATTGCCATGCTGGTCAGCGGAAAAATGACCATCAAGGATTTTGTGGGCTATGTGGTTTCCCAGTTCCTGGGGGCCATTGCCGGTGCGGCTGTGCTGATGGCCATCGTGGGCGTGGACAGCGGCCTGGGTGCCAACGGCCTGTATAATGGCAACATCGGCCTTTCTTTCGTGATCGAAGTGATTCTCACCTTCGTGTTCGTCATTGCCATTCTGGGTGTGACCAGCAAGCAGGAAAACGGCGCCGTGGCCGGCATCGTAATCGGCCTTTCTTTGGTGCTGGTGCACATTCTGGGCATCTCCTTCACCGGCACTTCCGTGAACCCGGCCCGCTCCTTCGGCCCGGCCCTGTTCGTTGGCGGCGAAGCGTTGAAGAACGTGTGGGTGTTCCTGCTGGCCCCCTTGGTTGGCGGTGTGCTGGCGGCCCTCACGTACAAGTTCCTGGCTACGGAAAAGTGATATTGCAAAAGGAGAACCGGTACAATACCGGTTCTTCTGGGTGTCAAAAAAGTATTTTTGACACCCAGCGATTGAAAATCAGCTAAAGCTGTTTTTCAATCGTGGCATCACATTTACTGTAAAAATGGGTTTG
>JAZUQI010000404.1:0-4169 GCA_045605625.1 Clostridia bacterium | reverse complement strand
CAGAAGCTGCAAACCCTATTTTTACGGCCGTAAATTGATAGAGGAAGCGCCATGGGCGCCTGCTCACAATTCGGCATTGTCGTTCATTGCCGCACAAGCGGCATGAACTCTGTGCCTCATTGGGCCTTCACCTGCCTGCATCTGCCACAGGCAGCGGCAGGTTTCGGCCCTCGGGGCGGCAAAGCCACCCCTGCGGATTTCATATGAAGGGGCACAGCCCCTTCATACATCCCCAAATTAGGTTTCTATCCGTATAAGCAGGTATTTTATCCCTGCACCCTTCCTGCGGAAAAGCAAACTTCTTTCACCAACTATTTGCCGCAGAAAGGATAAAGCACCTGAAATGGATCGGGCACGGCGGCGCTTCGCCGCCAGCCGGATGCCAGAGGCATCCGGGGAAAAAGAAAAAGGACGCAGGCGTGAAAGTTTACTTTCACCGCTGCGCCTTTTTACGTTTTCATGCTGCCCGATACACCGCACGTTCTTTCCCCTGCATCATGCGGAAAAAACGTTTGCTTTTCCAAACAATCGCATCGCAAAGTGGGTGCAGGGCTGATGGCCCTGCCGCCGGGGTACAGGGGCTGCGTAAGCCCCTGCCCCTCGCCCCATCACAAAAAATCGCCGATGGTGCCAAGATGCCGGCCCAGGGCATGGTAATCCCCGGAATAGATCACCGGGTCCAGAAGGGTCAGATCCAGGCCCTGGCCCATTTCCCCAAATTCCACCTTTTCATCCACGGTTACGGCCTTGGCATGGCAGAAGAAGGTTTCGCTTTCCCCCACCTCCACGCTTTTTTCCACCGCCAGTTCGTACACAAAGGGGCTGGCGTCCAGGGTGGGCACATTCAGGCAAGTGCCCGGGGAAACAGCATATTCCCGGTTCGTTTTTCCGCCGTCATGGCCGGAAACGCTGCCCAGATAATCCGCCAAAGGCAGCATGGGCACGGAAACCAAGTTGGCGGAAAGCTGGCCGGTGCGCTGCACATTTTTCCGGGTTTTCTTGCCGCCGAACAGGCTGATAACGATAAGAAACCGCTCCCCATCGCTGGTGGCGGAAAGCCAGGTGATGGGGGCAAAGTTGGCCCGGCCCTGTTCATCATACGTGCCAATGAGAAACATGGGCTGCACACACATGGAATGATTACCCGTCCGTAAAGTACGCTTCATTTTGTCCACCTCACATAAATCGCATTTCTTCCACCTGCAGGCGGAAAAGGGCCACCTGCCTGCGGTTTTCGCCGCTGTATTCCTGGCGGATCATGGGGTAAAGGGCCTCCATTTCCTGCATGGCGGAAACGCTGTCTTCCTCCGCCAAAGTGCCATGGATGCGAATCCATTTCCGGGCATCCATGTGATAGGCGGCCAGCTCCACTTCCGGTTTTTCCTTCAGTTCCCGGTACACGTTTTTCCGCCTGTCCGTGGAAAGAAGCAATTGCCCCTGCCACAGGGCAATGAACGCCATGGGCCGCATTCGGGGCACACCCCGGGCCGCCGTGGCCAGAAAGAAAAAGCCGCAGGAACGAATGAAATAGAAGGCGGATTGCACATCCTCCGCCCCTTCCCCCGGTGCGTCCTCCAGCAGCAAATAATCAATGCTGCAGCCAAATAAGCGGCTGAGGCGCACCAGCGTTTCCGTTTCCGGAAAAGCCCCGTCCATTTCCCACCGGCTGACCGATTGCCGGGATACCTGCAATTTTTCCGCCAGCTGCTCCTGGGTCCATCCCTTGTCCCGGCGGCAGGCCGCCAGTTTTTCTCCGGTTGTCATGCATATCCCCTCCATGGGTTTATTGTAAACGATTTAGGGGCAAAAGAAAACCGCTTTCCCGTTGCCCCCTGCAACGTTTAACGTGCGTTTTTTATTTGTTATGTAATCAAAGCCTATCAAAAAATACCGTTTTTTCCTCAAATAGCCCTTGAAATTGGCACATGGATGGTCTATAATGAACTTAAAGCAGATTAATTTTGCTTAAATCAACGAAAGGCAGTGGGAAAATATGCGGCAGACAGGACGAAAATTTCTTTGTTTCCTGCTGGTCATGGGCCTGTGCGCCGGACTGGTGCCCTGTGCCGGGGCCGAAGTGGGCGTGAAGCTGGAAGCCGAAAAGGCCGAGAAAATTGGCACGGTTACCACTTCCCTGCAATATGGGGCCATCGGCAAAAACCTGCAAGGGGAAGGCACCGGGCTGATTTTTACAGTGGATGTGCCGGAAGATGGTTTCTATACCCTGACGGTGCATTGCTATTCCGCCGGCGGCGCCTATAAGGAAAACTATGTGAAAGTGGACGGCGAAAGCGTGGGCATCCTGGTGACAGAATGGCCCCTGTATTACGATGTGGAAGTGCCCCGGTTCTATATGGAAAAGGGCACCCATCAGCTTTCCATCGAAGCCTATTGGGGCTATACCACCATTGACTATATCCTTGTGAACCCGGCGGAGGAGCTGCCTGGGGACCTGTACGATATTCAGCCCACGCTGGTGAACCCAAACGCCTCGGAAAATGCCCGGCGGCTGATGAACTACCTGTGCAGCATTTACGGGGAAAAGGTGTTATCCGGCCAGTATTGCGACCGGGGCATGACCGGCATGGAAATGAAGGCCATCAACAAATCCACCGGCCATTACCCGGCGGTGCTGGGCATGGATATGATGGATTATTCCCCCTACCGGGTCACCCGCGGGGCCAAATCCGTCACCATCGATAAATGCCTGGAATACTGGGAAAAGTGCGGCGGCATCATCACCCTGGCCTGGCATTGGGGCGTGGACGGCCAATACATTCTGGATGGCCACGATGAAAACGGCAATCCCCGGTGGTGGGGCAATTTCTACACGAAAAACGTCACCTTTGATTTGGAAAAGGCCCTGAACGGGGAAGACCCGGTGGGCTACCAGATGCTGCTGGACGGCATCGACGCCATTTCTGCCGAATTCAAAAAGCTGGCGGAAAAGGATATTCCCATCCTCTGGCGGCCCTTGCATGAAGCAAGCGGCGGCTGGTTCTGGTGGGGGGCCAAGGGGCCGGAGCCCTGCAAGGAACTGTGGAAACTGATGTATGACCGGATGACCAACCACCATGGCCTCAATAACCTGATCTGGCTGTGGAACGGCCAGGACGGGGAATGGTACCCCGGGGATGAGTATGTGGATATCATCGGCGAAGATATTTACCCCGATGCCCACTCCCACACCTCCGAAAGCGACCGTTTCCTGAAAGCCACCAAATATACCAACAACCGGAAAATGATTGTTCTTTCCGAAAACGGCTCCATGCCGGATCCGGAACTGATGCAGCGGGACGGCACCCTGTGGGGCTTCTTCGCCACCTGGAGCGGCGATTTTGTGATTCACAGCGGCACCAAGCTGTCCAACGCCTACACCAACGAAGATGTGCTGCAGCGGATCTATAACAGCGATCTGGTGATTACCCGGGATGAAATGCCCGATATCCGCACCTGGCCCTTGCCCGAATAAAACCACTTATACATAGAAAGGAAGAAAACAAAATGCCCAAGTATCAGATCATCGCCCCCAATCTGCCCAACATTCCCTGGCAGGAAAAGCCGGAAAACGCCAAGAACAGCCCCCTGTGGCGCTACAACGAAAACCCCATCATTGATCGTAACCCCATCCCCGGCGTGGCCCGGATTTTCAACTCCGCCGTCATGCCCTATGGCGATGCGTTCATCGGCGTGTTCCGGGGCGAACAGACCAACGGCATCCCCCACATTTACCTGGGCCACAGCAAGGATGCCATCCACTGGGATATTGAACCGGAAAAGATTCCCTTTGTGGATGAAAACGGCGAATCCTTCATGCCCTATTACGCCTATGACCCTCGCCTGGTGAAGGTGGAAGATACCTATTACATCATGTGGTGCCAGGATTTTTACGGCGCCGCCATCGGCATGGCCAAAACCCAGGATTTCAAAACCTTCACCCGGGTGGAAAACCCCTTCCTGCCCTTCAACCGCAACGCCGTTTTGTTCCCCCGGAAAATTAACGGCAATTTCGTCATGATGAGCCGCCCCTCTGACAGCGGCCACACCCCCTTTGGCGATATTTTCATCAGCGAAAGCCCGGATATGAAGTACTGGGGCTGCCACCGCCATGTGATGAGCCGGGGCAATGAATGGTGGGAAAGCCTGAAGATCGGCGGCGGTGCCGCTCC
>JAZUQI010000403.1:0-2709 GCA_045605625.1 Clostridia bacterium | reverse complement strand
ACGTGTGCGCCGTGATTGAGGGCACCCAGTACCCGGATGAAATCATCTCTTTCGGCGCCCATTATGACAGCGTACATTTTTCCACCGGCGTATATGATAACATGACCGGCAGCGTGATTATCATGGAACTGATGCGCTATTTTGCCCAGCATAAACCGGCCCGCACGCTGAAATTCAACTGGTTTGGTTCCGAAGAGCAGGGCCTGCTTGGCAGCAAGGCCTGGGTGGCCGCCCATAAGGACGAACTGGATAAGCATGTGCTAATGATCAATATTGACGTGGCTGCTGCTACGCTTGGCCAGAATGTGGCCCCTGTGCTGGCTACGGAAGCGGTGGTGGGCTATGTAGATGCGCTGATGAAAGAGCATGGCATGGCTTGCGGTGTGAAGATGGATATTTACTCCAGCGACTGCGTTCCTTTTGCTGATCAGGGCGTTCCGGCCATCAACCTGTGCCGTTTTGGCACCCAAGGCGCCGGCTACATTCATGACCGCCGAGATAATTTGCGGAGCGGCTACCTGGATGAAAAATCCCTGGATATCACGCTGCAGCAGGCCTTGATGCTTTCGAAGCACGTGGTAAACGCCAAGGTTTTCCCCATTGAACGGAAAATCAGCGATGAAATCCGGGGGAAAGTGGACGAATATCTGTTCAAAGAAAAGAAGTGATGAAGTGGAAAAACTGCTGAAAGAGCTGCACCTTGGAAAGCTGCTGGAAACACCCCGGCAGCTGCAGGGCGGCCTGATGCACCGGATGGATAAAGTGGTTTGCGAAAGCGGCACCTATGCGGTGAAAACCCTGAATCCGCACATCATGAAGCGTCCGGAAGCCTGCCGGAACATGGTGATTTCGGAAAAGATAGCAGCCAAAATGAAAAGCGTGATTCCGGCGGTGGGGGCCCTTTCCTTTCAGGGCCAGCAATTGCTTTGCAATGAAAATGCTTATTATATGGTGTTCCCCTGGCAGGAAGGAGGCAGCATCTATCCGCCATGCATTACCCCTTCCCATTGCGAAAGGATGGGGGATGTGCTGGGACGCATCCATGCAGCCGATGTGCAGGTGGATGGGCTGAACAAAGAATGCCCGAAGGATATGACGCTGGATTGGGATATGCCCCTTTCGAAGATGGACGATATACTACTTGAAGCGGAATGCAGAAAATCCATCCCACAGCTTGAAACATGGCTGCAAAATGCCAGACGGACAGTGCGGCGTTTATCCGTTCATCAGGTGATCAGCCACCGGGATCTGGACCCGAAAAACGTGCTTTGGCAAGGGGATGAACCCTGGCTGATCGATTGGGAAGCCGCCGGGTATATCAATCCCTATCAGGAGTTGATGGAAAACTTGTATTACTGGGCGGATGATGGCTGCGGCGGCCTCAAGGAAAGCCGTTTTCATGCCTTCCTGAACGCCTATGAAAAGCATGTTTCCCTGAAAGATGCCCCTTGGCCGGATGTATTCCATGCCTGTTTCATGGCCCCTTTGGAATGGCTGCATTATAACCTTCGCCGTGCCTGCGGCCTGGAAGGGGCAGGGGAAAAGGCGATGGGCCGGGAGCAAGTGGGGCTCACCCTGAAAGCCTTACACCAACTGGAAGATAGGAACCGCCTTGCCAATGCATGGCTGAACAAACGAACATGAAAAAACGCCTGCAGGCTATTTGCTTGCAGGCGTAATTATTCATCCGGATCAGTCCGTGGTGTAGTTATCGAAGTAGCCCTGAATGAACACGATGGGGGTGCCCTTATCACCGGAACCGGAGGTCAAATCGCACAGGGAGCCAATCAGGTCCGTCAGGCGGCGGGGGGTGGTGCCTTCGGATACCATCTGGCCTACCAGGTTGTTATCCTTTTCCTGAATCTTGCCCTTGATGGCTTCCTTCAGTTCATCGCCGGACAGGTTGGAAAATTCGTTATCGGCCAGATACTTCAGCTTCAGTTCGTTGGGAGTGCCTTCCAGGCCGGCGGTATAGGCCGGGGCCACCACCGGGTCTGCCAGTTCCCAGATTTTGCCCACGGGATCCTTAAAGGCGCCGTCGCCGTACACCATTACTTCAATCTGCTTGCCGGTTGCTTCGTACAGGTTTTTCTGAATGGCGTCCACGATGGGCTGGCATTCCCGGGGGAACAGCTTCACTTTATCTTCGCTGGCCTTGTTGCTGCCAAGCAGGCCGTAGTTTTCGTTATAGCCGCTGCCGTTTACGGAAGCGTTCATGATTTCATCCAGCCCCAGCACGATTTCAGCCCCGGCGGCCTTCAGGATGCGCTTGGTGCGGAACCGGGAATGGATATCGCAGCAAAGCACGTTCTTGGTGTAGGGCAGGATGGCCTTGGCATTATTGGCGAAAATGATTTCGCATTCTGCGCCGGATTCCCGGATCAGTTCTTCATAGTAGGCCACATAATCCATACCGGTGAAGGTGTGCTTTTCGTAGCCGAACAGTTCCCGGTATTTTTCCAGGGTCAGCACATCGCTGTAGGGGTTTACGCCCTTTTCATCCACGGTGTCGATGGATACCAGGTGGTTGCCCACTTCATCGGAAGGGTAGCTCAGCATCAGCACCACTTTCTTGGCGCCCTTGGCGATGCCGCGCAGGCAAATGGCGAAGCGGTTACGGCTGAGGATGGGGAAAATAACGCCCACCGTGCCGCCGCCGAACTTGTTTTTCACATCACAGGCAATATCATCCACCGTGGCATAATTGCC
>JAZUQI010000402.1:0-3239 GCA_045605625.1 Clostridia bacterium | reverse complement strand
CATAATTAAGCTTTTCTTGCCACTGCCGAAAGAAATAGTATCAATTTGCATATTATGCAGATTTGTTTTTTGCTCCTTTGCGTTGTAAATCATGATGATTTCTCCATACTCAAGTTTTGTTCGTTGCCTCATGAAACAAGGCATCCTGTGACATCTCCGCTTCATAGCTGCCTTTGGCATATACAGGATCGAAGATCGCATGTTCCATTTTGTTTTTTGCCAGCCGTTTCATCACGGCGGCGGTCTGCTTGTCAAGAAGGGCCGGGGCCCTTCTTGTTATACCGGCGAAACCGCCCCTTATTCCGTTTTCAGGTGCACGGAAAACTGGGCGCCGGCGGGGGCACGGTTTTCCACGGCAATTTCGCCGCCGCAGGCGTTCAGGATGCGCTTGACCAGGGAAAGGCCCAGGCCGTTGCCGGTTTGCTTGTGGGAGCTATCCCCCTGATAGAATTTTTCAAAGATGTGTTCCTGATCCTCCGGGGAAATGCCGGGGCCTTCATCCGCCACAGAGAAAAGCACCTGGCCCTCCTTTTCTTCCAGCCGCAGCTGCAAAAGGCCCCCGGGCCGGTTGAACTTGATGGCGTTGCCGATGAGGTTGCTGAACACGTGGAATAACATTTGTTCGTTGCCGTGGTAGATAACATCCGCCAGTTCCACATCCAGTTCCAGTTCTTTTTCCGTCCATTGGGGTTCGTACAGCATCAGCACTTTGCGGATCTGCTCATCCAATTGATAGGGCTTTTTGGTGGTGGGAATCTGCTGGTTTTCAATCTTGCTCAGCAGCAGCACGTTGCCAATCAATTCCGAAAGGCGTTTGGTGTTCAGCAGAATTTTATCCACATATTCCTGCTGTTCTGCGGACATCTGGGGCGTATCCTGCAGCAGCATGGCATAGCCCTCAATGGCGGTGATGGGGGTTTTGAATTCGTGGGAAACGTTGGACACAAAATCCGATTGCAGCACTTCCGTGGCGTCCAGCGCCCGCACCATCAGGTTAAAGTTCTGGTTGATTTCCTCCATATCCCGGATTTTGGATTTGGTGGGCACCTGAATTTTGAAATCCCCCTTGGCCACCTGCCGCATGGCGCCGCCCAGTTTACGGATGGGGGAAAGCACCCAGCGGTTCAGGTAAAAGGATATGCCGGCGGTGATGGTGGAGCAAAGCAGCACCGCAAAGAAGGGCAGCAGGGTATCGTTGGAAATATCAAAAAGCTTATCCAGAATCAGGACCAGGATCAGCGAAACCCCGGTGGCAATGCAGAATTCCATCAGGATGGCCATCCAGTAATAGGTGCGGATGCCCAGGAGGCTGCCTTTTTTCTTCCTCATGCCTTTACCACCTTAAAGCCCACCCCGCGCAGGGTGACGATTTTGAAATCCGGGTTATCCTTGAACCGTTCCCGAAGCCTGCCGATATGCACGTCAATGGTGTGCAGTTCGGAGGAGGAGGAATAGCCCCAGATTTCGTTCATCAGCTGCTGCCGGGTGAAAATTTTGCGGGGGTAGGCCGCCATTTTGTAAAGCAGCATAAATTCCTTCTGGGGCAAAATCATGCTTTCCCCGGCCCGGGTGACGGTGAGGGAATCGCACTCCATCAGCGTTTCGCCGATTTTTTGCTTTCTTTCGCTGTTCATTTCCGCCCGGCGCAAAAGGGCCTTTACCCGCAAAACCATTTCATTCACGTTCACGGGCTTCACCATATAATCATCCGCCCCGGAGGTGAACCCCAGGCTGATGTCATCAAAATCCCCCTTGGCGGTAATCATCAGAATGGGCATCAGGGGGCTGATATCCCGGATATGCCGGGCCAGGGCATAGCCATCCATCCCCGGCATCATAATATCGGAAATCACCAGGTCCACATAATCCTGGTTCAGGTAATCCAGGGCCTCCCGGCCGTTGGAAACGCCGATGGTGGTGTAGCCGTTTTTCGTCAGCACCCGTTCAAATAAGGTGCGCAATTCGTTATCATCTTCCGCAATGAGAATTTTGAACATGCTCCGTCCTCTTTTCCTGCTTGCTGTATGTAGCATACCAAATCTTCCCCCCGGATGCAAGAAAAAGCCGCCCCGGAATGGAAAATTCAACAAAAATTGAAAATAAGTTGAAACTTAGTTGCATTTTTCTGTGTATAATAGAGATGTGAAAATATCGCCTTGACGGGCAAGGAGAAGGAAGCACATGATCAAAATCATTTCGGACAGCACCTGCGATTTGTCCGAAGAATTGATTAAACGGTATGACGTGGAAGTAATTCCGCTGCATATCATTCTGGATGAAGAAAGCTATGAAGACGGCCGGGATATTACCCCGGACCAGATTTACCGCTGGGCGGATGAGCATAAATCCGTGCCCAAGACGGCGGCCTGCGCCCAGGAAAAGGTGAAAAAGCGGATGCAGAAATACCTGCGGGACGGCATTGAAATGATTTGCTTCACCATTTCCGCCACCATGTCCTCCACAAACAATGTGTTTGTGAATGCGGTGGAGGAGATGAACGCAGGCAACATGGTTTCGGTGATTGACAGCGAAAACTTGTCCACCGGGGTGGGCCTGCAGGTGATTGCCGCTGCGGAAATGGCCCAAAAGGGTATGGATCGCCTGGCCATCGTGCAGGAAATTGAAAAGATGAAAAAGCGGGTAAGCGCCTCCTTCGTGGTGGATACCCTCACGTACCTGCACCGGGGCGGCCGCTGCGGCGGCGTTTCTGCCCTGCTTGGCACCACGCTGAAACTGCACCCCCAGATTGACGTGATCGACGGCAAAATGCAGCCGGGCAAAAAATTCCGGGGCAAGATGCACAAAGTGGTGGCGGATTATGTGGAGGAAAAGCAGGATGAACTGAAACAGGCCGTGAAAAGCCATGTGTTCGTCACCCACTCCGGCTGCGATGAAAAGGTATTGGATGCCGCTTTGGAAAAGGTGCGCCAGCTGAACCATTTCGATGAAATCCATGTGACCCGGGCCGGCGGCGTGATTTCCAGCCATTGCGGCTATGGCACGCTGGGGGTATTGTACGTCCGGGGCGAATAAAACCATTTGTTTTTCGGCACAACAAAATAACGATTGCCCGGCGGGGGCGTTCTAAAGAGCGAATGGCCCCCACAACGAAAAAAGACGAGCATCCGGTGAAAAAAGATCGGATGCTCGTTTGCTTGTATAGCACGGTGCGTAACATTGCGCCTTCCCAAGACGGTGGGTGGTGTTGTGAGGAACGGAGCAGGGGACTGCTCGTCCCC
>JAZUQI010000401.1:0-9296 GCA_045605625.1 Clostridia bacterium | reverse complement strand
GGGCACGAAGGATGCGCCTTCCTGCTGATACAGGGCGAACACCCCGGCGCCGAACAGCTGGCCGAAAGCATAGGGGAAGTTATAGAAATTGAAGCCGGAGTTATAGTAGTGGGATTTGCAGGCCCACATATAGGGATGGCGGATTTCGGGATCCAGCCCATCGCCGTAAGTGGCATCCTGGGCATCCAGCATGATCTGCTTCAGTTCGGAAACGGAAAGGCTATGGTCCTTCCGCCGTTCAATCACTTCGCTTTCAAACTTAAAACGGCTGAAGATATCCACGATGGTCTGGGTGGTTTCCATCAGGCTGGATTCCAGCAGGGAAAGCCGTTCCGCATCAGAAGCGGAGGAAAGCACCGCATGGGCAAGCAAGGTTTCATTGAAAATGGAGGCCGTTTCCGCCAGGGGCATGGGGGCATCCGTCATGCATTCGGGCAGGCCCTTCATGCAGCGGTTATGCCAGGCGTGGCCCAGTTCGTGGGCCAGGGTGCTCACATCGGAGAAGGAACCGGAGAAATTGGTCATGATCCGGCTGATATCCATCTGATGAATGCCGGAGCAGAAAGCGCCGCCCTGTTTGCCTTCCCGGGGGAAGATATCAATCCAGCGCTGTTCAAAGGCGTTCTGGATGAAGGCGCCCATATCCGGGGAGAACTTGCTCATTTCAAACACCAGTTTTTCCTGAGCTTCTTCGATGGTATAGGTCTTGGGCGTATAGCCGGGAGGGGTGATGGGGGCGAAAAGATCGTAGAAGGGCAGGCCGTTTTTGTGGCCCAGAATATCCGCCTTCTTGCGCAGGTATTTGCGGAAAGCAGGCAGGGATTCCTCCATGGCCGTCAGCATGGCGTTCAGGGTTTCCATATCCATGTTGCTGTCAAAGAGGGTTTTTTCCAAAACGGAGGGGAAGTTTTCCGCTTCAATGAGGGTCAGCGCTTCGCCCTTGATGCTGTTGAGGCAGGCGGCCATGGAGGTATCCACCTTGGTGTAGGCCTGCATTTCCCCTTCATAGGCGGCTTTTCTCGTGGCGGCATCGGGATGATAGGCCAGGCCCCGGGCGGCGGACAAGGGCATGCTTTCCCCGTTCACATCCACGGTGAGGGTGGCATCCAGCTTGCTGCGCAGGGTGGAAAAAGCATCGCCGCCGGTAAGGCTCATTTTCAAAATCCATTCTTCCACGCCTTCGGGAATCAGATGGGCAGCGGCTTCCTTATTCTGATGCAGGGAAAAGGCAATTTTCTGCAGCTTTTCGCTTTTTTCAATCAGGGCATCCAGGTTTTCAATTTTGCCCAGATACCGCACATAAGCGGAATTGAGCAGGGAAATTTGCACGGAGAAGCGCATCAATTGGTCCATCAACTGTTGGGCGGCGTCATTGGAGGCATCGGTGGCCAGGGTGAGGCTGGCAAAATTGAACAGCCTGGAGGCGAGGCCGCTGATTTTTTCGTGGGTATCGCTCATTTTTTCCAGGGCGGCCAAGGCATCCTGTTCCTTCAAAAGGGCATTGGCCCCTTCCACCAGGGATTTCAGTTCATCAAAATCACGGGCAATGTTTTCATCATCAAAGCCCTTATACAGCACGGAAAGATCCCACGTTCTGTTCATATAGGTTTTCCTCCAAATGCAAATTTCATTACTTCATGCGGTTCTGGGAAACGGCGGCAAGGCAGGTTTCCTTGCTTTCTTCCAGGTGATTGTGCATGAGGATTTCCAGATTTTTCAGATCCCGCTTTTCCAATAGTTCCACCATCTGGTGGTGTTCCTGATGGGCGGTGGAACGGCGCACGATGCTGGCGATGGTGACGGAAGCAAAGCGGATGATGTATTCTTCCTGGCTGTCAATCACGCTTAAAATGCGCCGCTTATCGGAAAGATGCTCAATGGTGGAGTGGAAGGAGCGGTTCAGGTGGGCTAACGCATCCGCATCTGCCTTTTCCTGGGCCACATCCATTTCCGTCAGAATGGATTTCAGCTTTTCAATGGCTTCATCCGTTACGTTTTCCACGATGGAGGGCAAAATCAGCATCATCATGGCGTTGCGGATGGTGAAAATTTCGTCAATATCATGGATGGTGAAAGCACGCACAACTACGCCACGGTGCAGCACATATTCCACCAGGCCGTCTCTTTCCAGTTTGCGAAGGGCCTCACGCAAAGGCGTGCGGCTGATATGCAATTTATCCGCATAGGCCGTCTCCACAATGCGGCTGCCGGCAGGAATATCGCCGGAGATAATGGCATGCTTTAACTGCTCATAGGCAATATCGCGGATGGGACGGCTTTCATTAGCGTCAAAGGGCATGTACGTCATGCTGAATTTCCCCCTCAAAAATGACTGAAATGGAAATATGTATACAATACAAATAATACAATTTAAATACAAAATTGTCAAGATAAGAAGGAAAATTTGCCAAGAAAAAGAAGACGTGGTAGAATGATAGAAAATAAGGGGGAAAAAGCATGAAAGGAAGCAAAAGTTTCCGGCGATTCCTGGCATCGGCCAATGCCTTTTTGGAGGGCGTTTTATACCCTCAGGGGGCTTCCTGCCAGGTGTGCGGCGAAGGCAGGATGGTGGACGGGCATTATGCCCTGTGTGAAGAATGCATGAAGGCCCTGGAAGGGCTGCGCATTCCGGCATCTGCCTGCGAAAAATGCCTGTTTCCCACACGAAAAGGCGCTTGTTCCATGTGCGTCTCCCGGCGGATGAAAAGCATTGATTCATCCTATGCACCGTTTTGCTATCGTAAGCAAGTGCGCAAGCTGATTCACGAATTTAAATTTGAACATAACGCCAGTTTTCTGCCTTATCTGGCGGATCAGATGGCAAATGCCCTGTCTAACCGGGATTACGATATGCTGGTTCCGGTGCCGCTGCACAAAAAGCGCCTGCAGGACAGGGGCCGGAACCAATCCCTGTTGCTGGCACAGGCCCTGAGCGAAAGGACGGGCATTCAAGTATCGGAAGCGCTGGAGCGCACCCAGTATCAAAAGCCGCAGAGCGAAACGCCCATGGCCCAGCGGGCCATGAATGTGGCCGGAAGTTTTCGGTGCTTAAGTGATTTGACGGATAAAAAGGTGCTGCTGATTGATGACGTGCGCACCACCGGCAGCACGGCGCAGGCCTGTGCCCTGGTGATGAAAAGAGCCGGGGCAGCGAAGGTGGGGCTATGCACGGTGGCAGTGGTGTACCGGGACCCGAGGAAAATGCGCAGAACGAGCAAAAAAGTGAAAAAGTTCATTCGGAGACGGATATGAAAAAAGCCGGTGTTTTGAACACACCGGCTTTTGCTTTTTTAAGGAAACAGCGGATTTGGCGTGGGGAATGGCGGCAGGGAAAAGGAAAGGAAGGGCAGAATCTCCTGCCATTTCTTGGGGCCGATGCCCTTTACATTCTGGATATCTTCCGGGAAATAGAATGTACCGCCGCTTTGCAGGTATGCATGCACCGCCTCCGCTGTGGCTGGGCCAATGCCGGGCAGGGTATCCAGCGTATCCAGGCTGGCCGTGGTGATATCCATGCCGCCGGTAAGCGGGGCAAAGGTGGGCTTTGGCTGGACGATTGCGGAGGCCGTAACAAAGCTGGATGGATTGGGCCGGATGGCCAGCAGGGCGCTGCCCCCAAGATATGCAACAATAAAAAAGCAGGCGACAGCAATGATTACAAGCAGCCATTTTGCTTTCTTCATGCTGTTCACCTGCTTTTGTTTTATTTCAGGTTAATCTTCTTCCGTGCGGCCGTAGGGCATCCAATCCTTTTCGGGGATATCCTTCATGCAATCAGGATAGACATTCTTTTTCTTCAGGACAAAGCCCAAATCCATATTCAGGTTCCGGCCCATGGAGGGAACGATCACTTCTTCCACCGTGACCGTGGTTTCGCTGCTTTCGGGCAGGATGCTGGCCACCAGGGGGAATTCCGTTTGCTGCAGGGTGGGCTTAATTTCCTTGGGCATGGTCACTTTCATTTCGTAGCTGCCGGGGTACAGGCCATTCATGGCATAGCGGCCATACACATCCGTTTCGGTGGAAGCCACCAGCATGCCATGCTGGTACAGTTCAATCTGAATGCCGGGCAGGCAGGGTTCGCCAATATCCTGCATGCCGTTTTTGTTTTCATCCAGCCATGCGGTATCGCCGATGGCACCCATGCCGCCAATGCCGATATCCGCCCCGGTGAACTGCTGGCCGTATTGCAGCGGAATCACGCCGAAGAGAAGGGAACCATCCGTCTGGCTGAGGATATAGCTGGCACGGGTTTGGCCATCCTGAATCCGGGCAAAGAGATAGCCTTCCGGCAGTTCGGCACGCAGCTGATAATCGCCCCGATGAAGCTTATCAAAGGTGAAGCAGCCGTTTTCATCGGTGGTTGTGCCGGTTAGTTCCATTCCGTCGCCAACCAGGGTGATGCGGATGCCGCTCACGCCGTTTGCCGTTCCGTCCAAACTCCACACCTGACCGGAAATCTCACTTTGCTGGTGCAGGGCGATGGTAAGGCCGTCGGCATTGATCGTTTCGGTATTTTCATAGGGGTTCATGGAGAAATATTCCCCATCAACAAGATCCACTTTGGCGGTATACTGGGCCGGGATCACACCGGTGAGGTGCACCACGCCGTTTTCATCGGAAACATAAGAACCGATCATATCATTGCGAAGGAAAAGGTGAAGCGTGCGGCCGGAGGCAGCGGTTTCATCCGCATCCAGGATGCCGTTTTCGTTGGCGTCCTTAAAGAGGGTGATATTCCAATCCACCGGCTTGGAAGCAATCACATTCCAATCTTCTTCCACGATGCCCATGGGCAGGCTGATGACCATACCGGAGGCGTTATCGTTCAGGTAAGGCAGGATGGAATCAGGGCTATCGGCAAAGAGGTAGCCGCCTTTCAAGGTGACGGTGAGCATATAATCCCCGGGCAGCAGGCCGTCAAAGGCGTAAGCGCCGTTTTCATCGGAGGTGATATTTACGGTTTCGCCGCCGTCCAGGGGCATGAGGGAAAGGGTGGCATCCACGCCGTTTTGCGTGGTGTAATCCATCACCCGGCCGGAAATGGAGGCCGTTTTCACCACGCCCACCGGGGGCTGCTGAATCTGGGAGCCGTTTTCGATGGTGAAGGATTGGCCAATCAGGTAAATGCCTTCAGCGGCCGGGGAAACATAGGCGTGGGCCGTAGGCAGTTCATACTGCAGGGAATAGGTGCCGGGCAGAATGCCCTTAATGCAGAAAGCGCCGTTTTCATCGGAAATATCATAGGCATAATCCTGCCACACCTGGCCGTTTTCATCCAGTAGGGTGACGGTGATGCCCTGAGCGCCGCCGGCATTGGTGGCCAGTTCATTCAGTTCGGGATTAAGCAGCACGCTGCCCTCCACGCTGCCGGCACGGAACAGGGCGCCGTTTACGGATACCTTCTGCTGGCCGGGGTAGAGAACCACCGCATCCGTTTCGCCAAAGAGAGGCTCCTGAATGTAGATGGCGTTATGTTCGCTGCTTTCATCGGAAAGGCAGGGGGTGGCAATATAGCGGTCATCCAGCAGGAAACGCACATAGTAGGTTTCCGGAAAAAGGGGAGAAAGGGTATAGGCACCGTTTTCGTCAGTGACGGTTTCCAACGCCACCTGGCCGTCCGTATCAATGGCCTGCACGGTAAAGCCGGGCAGGGGCATGCTTTCTGCTGTTACAATGCCGGTATTGGTGGCATCTTCCACCAGACGGCCGGAAATGGAAGCGCTGCGGATGGCATTGCCGCTGGCCGAAGCCGTGCCGTTCAGCGGAACGGAAAGGGTGAAGGAAGGGGCCGTCTGCCCGTTCACATAGGGGAATGCATCCCCATCCATGGCCACCACATAGCCCAGGGGCAGGGTGATATTCACCGTGCCTTCGCCGCTGCGAGCAATGGGGAACAGAAGCTTGCCGTTTTCATCGGACACTGCTTCACAAACCACTTCACCGTTTTGCAGGAACTGGCCCTGCACATTGGCAAGGGGAGCAGGTTCATCTTCGCTCACATCCGCAATGGCAATTTCCACCCGGGAGGCCATGGTGGCCCCCACCGGGGCGGCGGTAACGGTTGCTTCCGCCTGCACAAGCACGGGCATGGAAGCCTTGGAAGCAATATTGTTCAGATAGGAATCAGCGCCGGAGGCAAAGATCATGCCCTCGGGCAGCTCGAAAGTTAAATCATACTGGGCAGGCTGCAGGCCAGTGAAGGTGAAGGTGCCGTCGTTTGCCACGGTGCCTTCCCGGCTGATATTCAGTTCCGCAGAGGAAACGGTTACTTTAGCGTTTACGCAGCCGCCTTCATTGGCATCGTGCAGCTGGTTGCCGTTATCATCCTGCCAGATGCTGCCGTTTAAGGTGCCGGTGGTGACGCAGCCGATGCCGATGCCGGTATTGGAACGGTTAAGCAGTTCGAAAGGAGCGGTGTAGCACACGTTATCGATGCTGGGCTGCATGCAGTTATAGAACGTGGAAATTTTCGTGCCCAGCGGGCCAGCAACGAAGTTTTCGGGCAAAATGGCCTTTACATAATATGTGCCGGGGGACAGGCGGGAAATGCTGGTTTCGCCGTCTTTATTGGTTTCGGCGCTGGCGATGAAATAGGAAGTGCCTTCATATTCGTAATAGAGTTCCACCTTTACTTTGCGCACAAGGGGTTCGCTATTCATGCGGCCGCCGTTCAGGTTCAGATCCTCAAAGGCAACAACGGACAGGTAAGAATTGCCGGAAACAGCCCCCACGTTCAGGGTGAGCACCTGGCCGTCCGTCAACGTGAAGGGCAGGGAACGGCTTTCCGTGCCCCGGGCAGGCAAAGCGCCGCTATCCTTGCCGTGCATGGTGAAGCGGTAATCATTGGGCAGAGAATAGGATAATACATATTGGCCGTTTTCCGGGACGGAAAAGGCATACATGCCGTCTTTCCCGGTTTTGGCACTCATCAGTTCTTCTTCCGTGCCGTCATCCAGAAGCTTATACAGCTTCACGATGGTGTTGGCCAGGCCCCTTTCGTTTTGAAACAGGCCGTCCACTTCTTTATCCAGCCATACCATACCGCTGACCTGGCCGCCCTCCGCAAGGGAAGAAGGAACAAGGCCCAGCAAAATAACCAGGGCCGCCAGCAGGGTGATAAGGAAACGCACTTGTCTATTTTTCATCGGTTGAGCCTCCGAAATTAAAATAATCCATCCATATTATAATAAAACAAAGCACTCTGCTTGTCAATGATAAACAGAGTGCTGAAAATGTAAAATATCGGAATGGAGCATCAGGCGGAGTGCACCTGATTTTCCGCCTTTTTGGCCTTGCGCTTTTTCAGGGGGCCGTGTTCATCAAAGGCCAGGCCTTCTTCAAAACGCACATTTTCCGGAGGCACTTCCAGCAGGGAAGGATTGGCCATCAGTTCGTTGAAGCGGGCCACCATCCGGGCATACATGGCACCGGCGCAGATGCGTTCATCCGCCACGATGCCAAAGGGCAGCATGCGCTTGCGCTGGGGCTTGCCATCGGGGCCGGGCACCAGGCTGCGCTCCACCGCACCGATGGAAATGAACAGGGAAGTGGTGCCAAAGTTATAAATATGATGCTTCACTGCCGGCATGCCGATGGAAGCCATATTGGTTAAGAACATGGAGGTATGGAAGGGCAGGGCATCCATCAGCACTTTGGGCAGAAGGCCGTACCGATCCAGAAATTTGGCAATGACAACAATGGTGTTTGCCAGAAGGGGGTTCAGCAGCAGCCGGGTTAATTTGATGGTCAGGTTATCGGCCTCTTCCCGGCGGTTTTCGGCAATCATCTTCTTGATTTTATCGGATACGTCAAAGATGGTATCGTAAGGGCTGAACTTGGCCTTTACGGTGTTTTCTTCAATTTCGCCGGCCACGGCGGTATCTTTCAGCATGGCGAAGGAAACCGTCAGTTCATTGCGGGCATAAATGCGCTTATTGGCCACAAAGCGGTTCACTTCCGGCAATTCCGCAATTACACGGACAAAAGCGGAAATCACCAGCTCCGTAAAGGTGATTTTATGGCCCTCGGCCCCTTTTTCCGTAATATACCGGGCCAGCTTTTCATAATCGGCTTTCAGATCCAGCATCACCTGGGCATCACAGCGCATGGGCATCAAAAAAGGCGTGATGGCAATCATGGGATCGATTTTTTTCAGCACTCTCCCATCGGGACGGCGTCCAAACATAGCGGTATTTCCCCCTCAAGAATATACTCATGCAGAATTATAGCGTTTTTTGTCTGTTTCGTCAATGAACATTTTCCTATGGGGAAAGTGGGAATTGAACAGATAAAGAACGAAATGAATATTGGCAAAGGGGAAAAAATCCGCTATAATAGCAACGATGTTTTTGACGAAGGAAAGGGAAAACGTATGTTTTTACTGAAAGAAAAAACGTTCCTGAACGAACAGGTATTCCGTGCGGTGATTGAAGCACCCCTGATTGCAAAGAAAGCCCAGCCCGGGCAGTTTGTGATTGTGCGTGTGTGCGAAGAGGGGGAACGCATTCCCCTTACCATTTCCGATTTTGATAGAGAAAAGGGCACCATCTCCTTGGTGGTGCAAGCTGTGGGGGCTACCACCCTTCGCTTTTCCAAAATGCAGGCAGGGGATTATTTGCCAAGCGTTGTAGGGCCCCTGGGCAAGGAAACGGAACTGGAGGGCGTGAAAAAAGCGGCGGTGATCGGCGGCGGCGTGGGCTGCGCCATTGCTTACCCGGTGGCCCGGAAACTGCATGAAATGGGGGCAAAGGTGGATACCGTGGTGGGTTTCCGCAGCAAAGACCTTGTGATCATGCAGGATGAATTTGAAAAAGTATCCGATGCCTTTTTCCTGATGACCGATGACGGTAGCGCCGGGGAAAAGGGCCTGGTAACCGATGCCCTGAAAAAGAACATTGAAAACGGGGCGGAATATGACCTGGTGATTGCCATCGGGCCGCTGGTGATGATGAAGTTCGTTTCACTTCTGACCAAACAATATGGCATCAAAACCATGGTGAGCATGAACCCGGTGATGATTGACGGCAGCGGCAGGTGCGGCGGCTGCCGCATTGCGGAGGGTGGCGAAACCAAGTTCGCCTGCGTGGACGGCCCGGATTTTGACGGCCATCTGGTGGATTTTGACGAGGCCATGGCCCGTGCCTCCATGTACCGGGATTTTGAACGCCATGCCTATGAAGAAACCTGCAACCTGCTGAAAAAGGGGGAAGAATAAATATGCCCAATATGCGGATGGAAAACGCGCCCATGCCCATGCAGGATGCAATGCAGCGCAGAAGCAATTTTCAGGAAGT
>JAZUQI010000400.1:0-5816 GCA_045605625.1 Clostridia bacterium | reverse complement strand
TGGGAACAGCCGTGGGAACCGGGGTAGGCACGGGGGTGGGAACCGGCGTGGGCACGGTTACCGTCATGCGCACCATTTTATCCGTCTGGGTGCGGCCGCTGCCATCATGATAGGCGGCAATGATGTTGCCGTCAAAGGGCGTGTTGAACACGTAGGCGGCCTGCCATACTTTGTTTTCCCCGTCCATTTCGGCGGACTGGGTGATGGAGGCATCCAGCTGATCACCGTATTCGGTAACCAGGTAAAGGTTATTGATGTTCTTATTGGTTACGATGCGGAAGGTGATCATGGAGCCGGTGGCCGCATTCTGGCTATTGGCCTCCATGGAGATCACTTCCGGGGTGTTATCCTGCCGGGGGGCAGCGTTGGTGATGCCGCCAACCAGGTTCGTGATCATTTCCTTCACCGGCTGCAGGGGGCCCACATTGGGCACAAAATACAGCGCCACGCACATGGCAAGCAAAATGCCCACCACGGCCAGCAGCACCCGGGGCCAGATACGCACTTCGTCGTAATCGTCCTCATCGTCTTCGTCCATATAATCGTCATTTTCAAAATCGATGCGGTCGTTCTGCTGGTAGCCGGTATCAAACAGCTTAAAGGCGGAGGCTTTAGGGTCCACCTGGTTGCTGGGGGAAGGGGCGTCTTCGTCCAGCAGGTCATATTTATCGCCCCGGCGATGGCGGGGTTCCCCGCCGGAAGGGGGATTGCCGCCCTCCAGCACATAGGGGTTTTGCCAGCTTTCCTGCTGGGGATTTTTTTCGGGAGTATTATTTTTTTCGTTGTGATAATTCGTCAAAGAAGTTGCCCTCCTTGTTTTTCATAATGTGAAAATTCTCCATCCCATAGTATAGCAGAAAATATACACTTTAACAAGCCCCATGTGAGAAACTTCCATTTTTGTTACAAGGCATCTTTCTTTTCCCGGCCCTTCATTTTTTCCCCGGGCTGTGGTAGAATAAGGAGAAATCAGCAAGGAAGGCGGATGGAACCATGCATCGTTTTTTTGCCGAAAGGGTGAATGAAAAGGAAGCGCAGCTTTCCAAAGAGGAAAGCCAGCATGCCCTGAAAGTGCTCAGGATGGCACAGGGGGATGCCTGCCAGGCCCTTTTGGAAGGGGAAATTTATGCGGCCAGCATTGCAGCGTGCGGCGAAAACGTGCTGCTTTCCCTGGGGGAAAAACTGCCTTCCCCGGAAGCGGATGTGCGCATCACCCTCTATCAGGGCCTGCCCAAGGGGGATAAAATGGAATACATCCTGCAAAAATGCACCGAAGTGGGGGTGGACCGGTTTGTGCCGGTGCTTTTCTCCCGGTGCGTGGTGAAGTGGGAAAAGAAGGATAACGAAAAGAAGCTGCCCAGATGGCAGCGGATTGTGCTGGAAGCGGCCAAGCAATCCGGCCGGGCCAGGGTGCCTCAGGTGGATGCCCCGGTGACGGTGGAGGAATTGTGCCGCCGGATGGCAGGCCATGAAAAGGTGCTGATTCCCTGGGAAGAGGAAAAGGGCAACGGCATCCGCAGGTTCTGGCAGGGGGAAAAGGACGTGGCCATCGTCATCGGCCCCGAAGGGGGCATGGATGAAAAAGAAGTGGAAAAAATGAAAGGGGCCGCTGCCGTGCCGGTCACCCTGGGCCCCCGGATTTTGCGCACGGAAACCGCCGGGCTGGCTGCGGCTGTAAGCCTTTTGACCATCAGCGGCGATATGGAATAAGAAGGGAATTTGGGATATGCAAACCGTAGCATTTCATACCCTGGGCTGCAAAGTGAACCAGTATGACGCCCAGGCCATGCTGGAATTATTTATCAAAAAGGGCTATGCCCCCGTTGCCTTTCAGGAAAAGGCGGATGTGTATGTGATTATGACCTGCACCGTAACCGGCACCGGGGATAAAAAAAGCCTGCAGGCCGTGCGCCGGGCCATCCGGCAAAACCCTCAGGCGCAAGTGGTGATCGCCGGGTGTCTGGCCCAGCGGGATGGGGAAAAATTACTGGAAACCACCGCCGCCCGGCTGGTGATTGGCAATGCCCGGCGGATGGACGTGGTGGAATTACTGGAAGAAGCGGTGGAAAAGGAGCAGCGCATGGCCGCCATTGAGGATGTGCTGCGCATTGCCTATGAGCCCCTTTCCATTTCCGCCCACGAAGGCCACACAAGGGCCGTTTTGAAAATTCAGGAAGGGTGCGACCGGTATTGCACCTACTGCATCATCCCCTATGTGCGGGGGGGCATCCGCTCCCGGCAGCCGGAGGATATTGCCCAGGAGGCAAGGCGGCTTGCCATGGCCGGGTTTTCGGAACTGGTGCTGACGGGCATCCACTTAACCAGCTATGGCCGGGATTTGGGGAACTGCACCCTGATGGACGGCATCCGGGCCTGCATGCAGCCGGGCATTGAGCGCATCCGGCTGGGGTCGCTGGAACCGGTGATTGTGACGGAAGAATTTGTGGAGCAATTAAAGCAAACCCCGGTATGCCCCCAGTTTCACCTGGCCCTGCAATCGGGCTGTGATGCGGTTTTGCAGCGCATGCGCCGCCGCTATACCACGGATCAGTTCCGCACCGCCTGCGCCCTTTTGCGCAAGGCCTTCCCCGGCTGCGCCATCACCACCGATGTGATTTGCGGCTTCCCCCAGGAAACGGAAGCGGAATTTGAGGAAACCTGCGCTTTCTGCCGGGAAATTGGCTTTGCCAGGATGCACGTGTTTCCCTACAGCGCCCGTACCGGCACCAAAGCCGCCCAGATGAGCGGCCAGGTGCTGAAAAAAGTGCGGGAAGAACGTGCCCGGCACCTGATTGCCATCGGTAATGACCTGAACCGGGATTACCGGGAAAAGCTGGTGGGGCAGGATGTGCAGGTATTGTGCGAGGAGATCATCGATGGCCTTGCCACCGGCTATACCGATACCTATATTCCCTGCCGCTTTGACCGGGGCGAACCCGGGGAAATGGCCCTTGTGCATATCACCGGCCTGACTGATGACGGCGTGGCGGGGGAAGTGCGGAGGAATTAAGAATTCAGAATTCAGAATGAAGAATTTTGAATGGTTGATAATGGGCAGCGAATGCAACGGAGGAATGATATGGACAATCAGAAAAATTATATAAAGTGGCTTCGCAGCAAGGTTGGCCATGAAAAAATCATTCTTGTTTTTGCCGGGGGTTGTGTTTTTAACAGGAAGGGAGAAGTGCTGCTTCAAAAAAGAGGAGACAGCAATAAGTGGGGATTTCCGGGTGGTGCGATTGAGCTTGGTGAAACACCGGAAATGGCAGCGGTGAGAGAAGTGAAAGAGGAAACCGGGCTTGATGTGAACGTGGAAAAGATGATTGGGATTTACACGGATTGCAACATGGAGTATCCCAATGGAGATCAGGCGCAGAGTATTTGCATTGCATATAAATTGCAGGTGATTGGCGGAGAATGCTGCTGTGATAACCAGGAAACATTGGAATTGAGATATTTTCCCTTGAACCAATTACCACCATTGTTTTGTAAACAGCATGAAGAACTTGCAAATGACTTAAAAATGCAATGAGTGCAAAAAAAGGCCGATTTTTAACGGCCTTTTTGATTTTTATGGAAAATAAAGAACGCCCTGGGCCGTTCAGAAACAGCACACAGAAAAATTCTGAATTCTTCATTCTGAATTTTCGCATTGCTCACATATACGCCATCAGTTTCCTTCGTTCATCGGCGGTGAGGCTGCGCCATTTGCCCCGGGCCAAATCCCCCAATTGCAGGGGGCCAAACTGCACCCTGCGCAGCTGCAGCACCTTATGGCCGCTTGCTTCAAACATGCGGCGCACCTGCCGGTTGCGGCCTTCATGGATGGTGACCAGCACCACGGTGGCAAAGGTTTCTTCCTTGATGATGCGCACTTTGGCCGGGGAGGTTTTATGGTCGTCCAGCATCACGCCCGTGCGCAGCATACGCACTTCTTCCATGGGCACGCTGCCGGTCACCCGGGCCAGGTAGGTTTTATCCACCTGGAAGGAGGGGTGCAGCATCCTGTCCGTCAGATCCCCGTCGTTGGTGAGCAAAAGCAGGCCTTCGCTGTCATAATCCAGCCGGCCCACGGGGTAAAGCCGCACGGGGTAATCCCGGAAATGGTCCAGCACGCAGGGGCGGCCTTCGGGGTCGTTCACGGTGGTCACTTCCCCGGCAGGCTTATGGTACATCACGTAATGCTTTTCCGTTTCTGGAAAAATTTGCACGCCGTTTACGCACACCACGTCCTCTTCCTCCACCTGCACCCCCATTTCGGTGATGCGGCGGCCGTTGACGGTCACCTGCCCGTCCAGAATCATTTTTTCGGCGTTCCGGCGGCTGGCTACGCCGCACAGGGCCATGTATTTTTGCAAGCGCATGGGGGAAATCCTCCTTTGTATGTCATGCCCGTTTCAGGGCGGAAAGCCAGTACACAAGGCCCAGCAGGGATAGCAGGGCGGAAAGGATGGGCTCAAGGGGTTCTTTCAAAAATCCATTGGTGAAGGATGCGTCCAAGGTGGAACCGAAAGGATATTTCGGCCACGGAATCGGCGGCATACAGGGGCACGGAATGAATCACCTGCCCGTTTTCCGTAAGGGAAGCCGTGCCGATTTGCTGGCCTTTTTCAATGCCGGCAGAAAGTTTCTCCGGCACATCCAGTATAAGTTCCGGAAAGGTGCCTTTTTTCATGGGGGCGGAAAGGTTGCCCCCGGCGCAGAGGGAAAGGAACGCCCTTTCGCCGCCTTCCACCGGCACATTGCGCACCACTTCGCCCTTCGTCAGCAGGGTGATTTTTTCATACCCGGCAAAGCCTTTATCCATAATTTCCGCCGCATCCTGAAACCAGTTGGGGGCGTTCAGCACGCAGCCGATCACCGTCATGCCGTCTCGCTCCGCCGCAAAGCACAGGCAGCGCCCGGCGGCCCGGGTGAACCCGGTTTTACGCCCAGCGCCCCCTCGTAGGTGGCAAGCAGGCTGTTTTTGTTGTTCAGAATCCGCATTTGGGTATGCCCGGCCCAGGGGATGGACGCCCGCTGGGTGGATACGATTTGGCGGAAGACGGGGTTTTCCATGGCGGCCCGTGTGATGAGGGCCAGGTCATAGGCGGTGGTGTGGTGGTTTTGGGCCGGCAGGCCGTGGGGCGTGGAAAACACCGTGTTTTCACAGCCAATCTGGGCGGCCTTTTCCGTCATCAGATGGCAAAAGGCATCCACGCTGCCTGCCACATGCTCCGCAATGGCCACGGCGGCATCATTGCCGCTGCAAAGCAGCAGGCCATAGAGCATCTCTTCCATGGAAAGCTGTTCCCCTTCCGAAAGATAGATGCTGGTGCCGGGCACGCCAAAGGCATTTTTCCCGGCGGTAACGGTATCGGAAAGGGAAGCGTTTTCCAGGGCCACAAGGGCCGTCATCACCTTGGTGGTGGAGGCCATGGGCAAAGGTTCGTGGGCGTTTTTTTCATACAGGATGCGCCCGGTTTCCGCCTCTATCAAGATGGCGGCCCGTGCCGTTTCAGCCCTGGCTGCGCTTCCATTATACAGGAGAAAGGCCGCAAAAAAAAGCCCTGCCAGCAATCTTTTTCTCATAACGTTGCCTTTTGCTCCCTGTTTTCTTTTTGGCTGACCAGGATATGCTTCAAATCATCCATCAATTGGGGGGCGCAGCCCACTGCACGCTCCAGCGCCGTTTTGTTCTGGGCCGGAAGCAGGCGCACGCTGTCCTCATGGATCACCAGAAACCCCACCGGCTGCACCGATACCCCGGCACCGCTGCCCCCGGCAAAGGGAAGGGCGGAAAGGGGAGCATTTTCCCGGTGCAGATCGTAATCGCC
>JAZUQI010000399.1:0-5567 GCA_045605625.1 Clostridia bacterium | reverse complement strand
GCATCCAGGCCAAAGGCACTGCCGCCGGAGAGCACCACGGCATTCACATTTTCCACCAGATTGCCGGGCCGCAATAAATCCGTTTCCCGGGTGCCGGGGGCAGCCCCGCGGACAGATACGCCGCCGATCGCCCCTTCTTTTCTGCACAGAATCACGCTGCAGCCCGTCCGGCCGCTGACGCTCTGGGCATGGCCCACCCGGATGCCATGGACGTGGGTAATATCCCCTGCATAATATTTTGCCATGATGCCATCCTTTCTTTTACACGTTTTTTCGATTTTCGGCTTTCAGCCGATAGGCCAGATAGCCGTTTTCCTGAAGTTCCTTCCCATTCCGCTGCCGCTCAAGCACCTTGCCGCCATAGCGGGTGGCCTCCACCACCTGAATCTGATCCCCCTCCAGCCGGCAATCGAAAAAGATGACATGATTGCCCGCCTTCAGCAGAATATCCCCCTGCCGCAGTTCCTTCCAAGGGATTTCATCACAGATGGCGGCAAAATCCCGGGTGGAAAGCTTCCTGGGAAGATTCCAGCACACCGATATCAGCCCGGAGCAATCCATGCCCACCACCTGGCGGCTGATCACCTTCGGCCGATCCTGGGGCACATTGCCGGCATATTTCCCCTGAGAAAGGCCCTCAGCAAACTGCTTTTCATCCGTCCAGCCGCCCCAGCAATAGGGCATGCCCTTGTTTTCCTTACCCACCTGCCACCATGCGCAGGGATAGGCGCTTTGCGTATAATCCCCATCCGGGGTATCCACCCGGTATCCCTTGGAATCTTCGCCGTGGTAGCGGTTCTTTTCTTCCCCCGTCCAGCGAATGGCCACAAAGCCCTCCGCCCTCTTCAGCACCCGGCGGCCAAAGGTGGCCTTGAGGGCCTTATCCAGCCATGCCGCCACATCATTGTACACATCTTCTTTGTTGATTTCATTAAACATCTCATGCCGTCCCTCCGGGTACATTAGCACGTCCACCGCCTGCATCCCGGCCTGGCGGAAAGCATCCGCCACCTTCCGCACACCCTGGCCCATTTGCCCCACCGGGTCTTTCTCCCCGGAAAGGAACAATACCGGCAGCTGCTTTTCCATGGCTTTCAGGCGGCTAAAATCCGCAAGGGCGGTTAAGCCGCCGAAGAAATCCCCATAAGCCTTGCCCGTGAACATAAAGCCGCACAAAGGATCGGCAATATATTGATCCACCTGTTTCTCATCCCGGCTCAGCCAGTCAAAAGACGTTCTGGCAGGCTGGAAGGGCTTGTTATTGCTGCCAAAAGCCAGTTTATCCACCAGCTTGCTGGGCTTTTTCTTGGGCATCAGGCTGGCAATCAGCTTTCCGGCCCCGGTCACCATTTGGGGGTAATGCCCGGTGCCGCTGAGGATCAGCCCATCCAGTTCCCAGCTGTAGCGCAGGGCAAATTCCCTTGCCAGAAAGCTGCCCATGCTGTGGCCCAATAAGAAATAAGGCGTATGGGGATACGCCTTTTTCATTTCGCACATCAGATCATGGGCGTCCTGCAAAAGCAAATTCCAGCCATTCTTTTCCCCAAAATAGCCCAGAATTTTTGCGTCCTTGCCGTGGCCCCGCAGATCCCGGCCCACCACAACAAAGCCCTCACGGTTCAGCGATTTGGCCAGTTCTTCATAACGGCCCACATACTCCGCCATGCCATGCAAAATTTGCAGGATGGCCTTGGGCTTTCCTTCGCACGTCCAGATCATTTTCATTTGTTTTGCCCTCCTTCAAAACGGGGGGATTACAGTTGGTACAGCCCAACCTTCTTATACACCTTCCGCAGCGTGCGCCGGGCAATGGCATCCGCCCGTTCCGCATTCTGGCGCAGCATGGCGTTCAGGCCTTCCTTATCTGCCAGAATTTCGTTATACCGCTGCTGGATGGGGGTGAATTCGGCAATCACCGCTTCCGTCACCGCTTCCTTCAAGGCGCCGTAACCCAGGCCGGAAAGGGCCGCAGCGGCTTCTTCCGGGGTTTGGTCCTTGAGGGCGCCCAGAATGGTGAGCAAATTGGAAACGCCGGGCTTGTTTTCCGGGTCATAGCGGATTTCGCCATCGCTGTCCGTCACGGCACGCTTAATTTTCCTCCGGATATCTTCCGGCTTATCCAGCAGGGCAATGAAGGTATCTTCCGGGTCGGATTTGCTCATCTTCCGGGTGGGTTCCGTCAGGCTCATAATCTTGGCGGACGCCTTGCGGATATAGGGTTCCGGAATGGTGAACACATCGCCGTAAATGCCGTTGAAGCGCTGGGCAATATCCCGGCAGATTTCCACGTGCTGCTTCTGATCCACGCCCACGGGCACGATATCCGTCTGGTACAAAAGAATATCGCTGGCCATCAGCACGGGATAGGTGAACAAACCGGCATTGATATTATCCGCATGCTTGGCGGATTTATCCTTAAACTGGGTCATGCGGTTCAGTTCGCCCATGTAGGTGAAGCAATTCAAAATCCAGGCCAATTCTGCATGGGCAGGCACATGGCTCTGGCAATAGATGATGTTTTCTTGCGGATCCAGGCCGCAGGCAATGTACAGCGCCGCCAGAGAGGCCGTGCGCTTACGCAGCTCCGCCGGCACCTGACGCACCGTCAGCGTGTGCATATCCACCACGCAGTACAGGCAATCCGCATCCGGGAAAGAGGAAAAATTGCGCAGTGCGCCAATATAGTTGCCCAATGTAATATTGCCGGAGGGCTGAATGCCCGAATAAACTACCTTGCGTTTTTCATTCTGTTCCATGGTTGTTCCATTCCCTTCTGTTGTTCTGCTTCAAATTATAGCATTTTTCCGCCCCGATGTAAAGAATGGAAACCCTGAAAAGAAAAGGCGTACAGGAAAAATCCAGAATACGGAAGATGTGAGGATGCTTTTGCAGGCGGTGGGATACCGGGCAGGGGCTTTCGCAGTCCCTGTACCCCGGCGGCAGGGAGTTCATCCCTGCACCCAGTTTGCGAAGCTGCAACAGGCCTCCCAAGTAACTAGTTTCCGCACACTCCGCTTATCACAGATTACGAAGAAACGTTTGCTTCATCGGGCACCAGAAAACAGGAAACCGGCGTGAGGGAAAATATATTTTCCCACCGCCGGTTCGCTGTTTTCCCGGATGCTTTGCATCCTTCAGGCGGCAGAACTGCCGCCGTGCCCGATGTATTTCTTATCCCTAGCCTATTCATTCCTTTACTCATCATCTGCCAGCAAAGAAATACTACAACCCATTAACTATACTAAATATTCTAAATTCTTCATTCTGAATCCTTAATTCTCACAGCGGCACGTTCTTAGCACGATGCAACTACCCCTTCCGCAAAAAGGGTGCAGGGTCAATGGCCCTGCTGGGGGTGTGGGGGCAAAGCCCCTGTACCATCCCCCTTCTCCTTTTTCCACGAAAAAAGCCCGAAGGCAATGCCTCCGAGCTTTTCTCTTTTTCATTGCATCATCAATCAATGATGATGATGCCGCCATCGCCGAAGTCTTCATCTTCTTCGAAGAATTCGTCTTCTTCCTCTGCTTCTTCCGCAGGGTCGCCCAGATAGGCGCTGACAATGGCTTGGCTCCAGGTGCCGTTGGCATTGATCATGTAATCCTGCAAGAGGGGCGTATGGAAATCAAAGTATGCGTTGGAATAAACGGGAATGGCCGGCAGCACTTCGGCCCAGTATTCCTGGAAAGCAACCCACTTTTGCAGGTAGGTCACGATATCGCCGGGTTCCGTCTTGGCCATATCCTGTGCCAGCTCAAACAGCTTTTCGTCTTCGATGTACGCATAGTTGCTGTTGATGCCGTCCACCGGGGCAAAGTTCAGCGTGGGGTCAAACACTTCGCTGAAGTTGGTGGCCAGGTAGATCATATCGCAGTTGCGTTCCGCCTGACGATAATACTGGGTCAGCAGTTCTTCCATGGGCACGGGGGTCAGCGTCAGCTGAATGCCGGCTTCGTTCAGGTGATCCACAAAGGTTTCCTGGAACGCTTCCACAATCTTGTTCCCTTCGGGGTAGATCATTTCCAGTTCCAGCGCCACCAGTTCACCATCGATGTTGGCGCAGCGAACCGCATCCACACCGGCCTGATAGGTGGTGCCCTGTTTGTTCAGCGTCCAGCCGTCATGGTCCAGCAGCTTATTGGCCATGTCCACATCCAGGTCATAGACGGGCACATTATCCAGCGTCATTTCTTCCAGGGCCAGGGCATCTTCTTCAGCCTTCTTGATTTCTTCCGGCGTGGCACCGTCTTCCGGTTCCAGATCCGGCGTCATGGCGCCCGTCAGCACCTGATACATCCACTGGCCGATGCCGTAATAGCCATCCACCCGCAGCCCGTAGTTGCCCACATAGCTGCTTACCAGCGCTTCCTTATCCAGGCAATAGGCAATAGCCTGGCGCACGGCCGCATTCTTCACGGTGGCCTTTTCGCAATTGAAGCTCATGAAGCTCAGCCCCACACGGGCATAGCTGGCCATCCGGGCCACATCCTCGCTGATCAGGCCGATGCCGGTGGTGATGCTTTCTTCATTCACCACTTTGTTGATCAGGCCCAGTTCACCGTTTGCCAATTCATCCATCATGGTTTCATTGGTCACGGTTTTGTAGGTGATGTAAGGAATGGAGGGCAGAATGCCTTCGGCGTTGCCCTTGTAGTATTCGTTGATTTCGAATTCAGCCTGCTTTCCGTCAAAGGAAATCAGCTTGTAGGGGCCGCTTACCACCGTGGGATGGAAAACGTAGCCGTTTTCAGGGTCCAGCATGGAAACCTGCAGGGCTTCCGCCGTGAAGGTTCCGGCCGTTTTATCCAGGTAGATGCCCTTCCCGTCATCCTTCACCGCACAACCGGGGGCGATCATCTGGATGGGCAGGGGCAGGCAGCGCAGCAAGCCCAGTTCGTAGAAGAAGGGACGATAGGCCGCATCGATGGTGATGGAAAGCATGTTATCCGCCTTCACCCGCACGCCGGCCAGCACATCCGCTTCGCCGTTTTTGTAGGCGTCCATGCCCAGAATGGAACCGAAGCTATCGGTGTTGCCGCCGATGGCCTTGATTTCATCCGCCACGGACAAAAGCATGGTAAATGCATAATCCCAGGCCGTGATGGGCGTGCCATCGGAATAGAACAGGTCATCCGCCAGCACCAAATCGTAGGTACGGTTGCCCTTGGCATCATCGTATACCATGATGCCGGTTACCACCGTGGGATCCACATCAAAGTAACCTTGATCGTACTGCCACAGCACAAGATTGTAACCGAACAGTAACTGTTCCACGTCCAGGTCGGCCGTGTTATTTCCCCACATATTTGTGGAAAAATTTCCGTTAAAGGCCGTGGTGTTGCCCACAACCAGGTGTTCATAGTCCCAAATGTCCATATCTTCCGCCACTGCCACCGTGCCAAAGGCCATGATCAGGGCAAGAAGCAACGTCACCAACCGTTTCATGTTGTCAAATCATCCTTTCGTAACGGACAAAAAGTCCAATTTACGCTCGAAAAATTCGGAATGCCCGGCATGTGCGGTTACACATGCCGGGCGCCGTAACCTTATAATCCGGTACATTCCCATCT
>JAZUQI010000398.1:0-3456 GCA_045605625.1 Clostridia bacterium | reverse complement strand
CCCCGGCCCACCCTGGCCTTCAGCTACACCCCTGTGCAGCTGGCAGACCTTGGCATCCAGTTCGAAGCGCCCCAGGGCTGGTATATGGATAATACGGTGCCCGGCACGGTGAAGTTCGTGGATCCCAATACCTACGATAACGTTCAGGGCTACCTCACCATTTCCATTTCCTCCGTGGCCTCCAATTATAAGCTGGCCAATGTGAAAACCACCCTGTCCGAAAAGCTGGAAGAAATAAGCCGCAGCTACATCGAATGGCGCACCTATCAGGCCGATTCCCGTACCCTGATGGACCGGGATGGCTACTATAACAACTACCGCGGCGTGAAGGTGGATGGCAGCGTGGTGCGCGGCCGTGTGATGATTGCCCTGCTGGAAAATAACAAGATCATCACGGTGGATCTGTGCGCCCCCGGCTGGTACAACGAAAGCTATATGAATATCCTCAACAAATTCCGGGATACCTTGAAAGCCCTGTAATTTCATCCCGGCAGAAGAAAAAATAAACCAGCTGCCGTTTCTGCGGCAGCTGATTTTGTTTGGAGCACAAAAGAAATGAAAAAAGGATTTTGCCTGGCTTTATGCCTGCTGCTGCTTCTTTGCGCTGCAGGCCATGCGGAAGAAGAATACTGGTCCATTCCCGATTGCATGCGCTTTTCCATGGAAACCGGCGTGAAAACACCCCTGGGATACCGCACATACATCCGCCGCAGCTATCCGGTAACGGTGCTGCCCCAGGTGAATGCGGAAATTGCCGGGCTGGTGGATGAAATGGCCCTCCGCCCTGAACTGCAGCCCGTATGCATAAACGAAGGGTATCTGGATGTTACCTGCCGGGTGCAGCGCTCCGGCCAGAGTGCCATGAGTTTCCTGGTGCTGGGCTCCACCTCCGCCGATTTTGAGCAAACGGCGGTGGCCTTTGAAAACCGGGTGTACGATATGGAAACCGGGGAGCGCATTTTGCTTCCCCACCTGTTCCTGGAAAACAGCGATGTGTGGCAACGATTGCAGAAGGAAGTGCGCAGCCAGCTTACCGCCTATTACCCCCAGCTGGAAGCGGATGAAGCGGCGCTGAATGCCCTGTGCCAGCAAGAAAGCCTGGAAAACGCCGCTTTCTCCCTCACCCCTGCGCTGTTGGAATTGCATTACCCGGCGGAAACCCTTTACCCCGGCCGGGCCACGGTGATGCACGTGCGCATTCCCTTGCGCACCCTGCGGCCTTACGTATCCGATTATGGATACCGGCAAACCAACAACACCGGCTATCAGCTGGCCGCCCTCACCTATGACGACGGCCCGGTGCGCAATACCTCCCTGTTTGTGATGGATTCCCTGATGGCCCACGGTGCCAACGCCACGTTCTTCGTGGTGGGCTCCCGAATAAACGGCCATAAGGAACTTTTGTGCCGGGAGCATGACAGCGGCTTTTCCATTGCCAGCCACAACTATACCCACACCTACGATGAAAGAGATGGCAACAAGCTGCGGGAATGGAAGGCGCTGTTTGACCGGCTTTTGTGCGAAGTGACCGGCAGCGTGCCCCATATCATGCGTGCCCCCGGCGGCTTCCATGATAAATTTGCCAGGGCCAAGGTGGGCCTTCCTTTAATCCATTGGAGTCTAAGCTCCGGCGACGCCACCAACGACCATAGCACCGCCAAATACCGCATGATCACCCACACCATCATTAACCGAACCGTGGGCGGCACCGTGGTATTGATGCATGACCTGAACTACGAATCCCCCCGGTATACCCACGATATTCTGGAGGGCCTGGAAAAGAAAAATATCCTGTGCGTCACCGTGGAAGAATTATTCCTCCACTACGGCGTGCCGCTGGAAGAAAACGTGATGTATCTGGGCTGCACGGGCGTTACGCCCCCTCCCTACTGATGAATGAGGTTTTGATATGACGAAAGGTAAACTGATCGTAATCGCCGGCACCAATGCTTCCGGCAAAAGCAACCTGGGGGTGCAGATGGCGGCCCGGTTCCGGGGCGAAGTGATTTCCGCCGATTCCCGGCAGGTGTTTCAGCGGCTGGATCTGGGCAGCGGAAAAATCACCAAGGAAGAAATGAACGGCGTGCCCCATCACCTGATTGACGTGTGCCGGCCAGGGGATTTCTTTTCCATGGCGGATTTTCAGAAGCTGGCCTATCAGGCGGCGGATGATATTCTGGCCCGGGGCAAAGTGCCCTTTCTGGTGGGCGGCACGGGGCTGTATGTGAACGCCGTGGCGGATGGCTATGAACTGTCCGACCGGGCCCCGGACCTAGCCCTGCGGGCCCATCTGGAAACCTTCGAAACCCCTCAGCTTTACGAAATGCTGCTGGAAAAAATGCCGGATACGGAAATCGACCCCAAAAACCGCAACCGGGTGATGCGGGCGCTGGAAAGGCTGGCGGCGGATGATTACCAGCCGGGCAGGCGCAATCCCAGATATGATGTGCTGCGGCTGGGGGTCACCTGGCCCCGGGAAATCCTGAAAGAAAGGATCGATGAACGGCTGGAGCGGCGGCTGAAGGAAGGCATGGTAGAAGAAGTGCAGCGCCTGATGGATGAAGGGGCCAGCACCGAATTTCTGATGAAGCTGGGCCTGGAATACCGCTTCCTCACCCGGTATCTGCTGGGGGAAATCCCCTACGAACTGATGGTGGAGGATCTGGCAAAGGCCATCAAAAAATTCGCCAAGCGGCAGGTCACCTGGTTCAAAAAGACGGAAAATCTCATCTGGCTGGATATGCAGGCCGATCCTGTAGCCCAGGCCGTTTCCCTGATCGATGATTTCCTGAATAAATAATTTAACCGCCTTATATGGCGGTTTTTTTGTGTCCCGATTGTGACAATCGGGGAAATCCGATTGTATCCTGCCGGAAAATGGGATATAATGGCTGTGAAAATTTCTCACCGCACCGAGGGATGATTTTATGAAACAAAAGCTGGCGGCATCCATTGTAAAAATGCATAAGCTTATCATGATCCTGATGATCCTGGCGGCCCTGCTTCTTGCCCCCATGATCCTGAAAACAAATATCAATTATGATCTGACCAAATATCTTTCTGCCGATACCATGACCCAGCGGGGCTTCCAGGCCATGCAGGCGGAATTCGGCTCCAATGAGCAGGCCCAGATGCTGTTTGAAAATCTGTCGGAAGAGCAGCTGCAATCCGTTGTCAGCCGGCTCAACGCCCTGCCCCAGGTGCTGATGGCCAGCCATAATCCCGAAACGGATGTGAAGGAGCAGGATGGCGTCACCTATCAGTTGATCACCCTGGCGCTGAACGAATGCGATATCAATGATGCTATCCGTCAGCTTCGGGGCATGTTCCCCGAATACGGGAATTACCTGGTGGGCGGCCAGGCGGCGGTGCAGATCGATATGCAATCCAGGGTGGCCGTGGAAATCCCCCTGGTGCTGATCATTGCCATGATCGTGGTGGTGATCGCCCTGCTGA
>JAZUQI010000397.1:0-3289 GCA_045605625.1 Clostridia bacterium | reverse complement strand
AATGGGGGCAATGCAGGGGTGTTTATCCAGCAAGTTTTCCAGGGTTTCTGCATCGGTGGAGTAGCCGGATTTGGTTTTCCGCCCGGCAGGTAGCCCCAGGGTTTCAAATAATATTTTGCCGAGTTGCTGGGTGCTGTTCAGGTTAAAGCCGGTAACCCCGGTGAGGGCATACACCTGCTGTTTCAGGCTTTCCGTCTGTTCGGTGAATTCCTTGCCCAGGGATAAAAGCACATCCCCGGCCACCTGAAACCCTTCCGTTTCCATGGCGAAAAGCACGTCCATCAGGGGCATTTCCAGGTTTTCCATCAAATCCAGCATGCCCCTGTCTGCAAGCTGCTTTTTCTGCTGCATGGCAAGGGAAAGTACGCCGCCGGCATCATCCGCAGCAAAATGATTCAGCGCATAGGATTTTTCCTGGGGGTTTATCAGATACGCCCCCAGCATGGTATCCCATTGATAGGCAGGCAGGGGCAGGCCCATCTGCCGGAGGGCGTGCCATAAATGTTTGCCGTCGTGAACGTACAATTTCCGCTGCAATAGGGGAAGCAGGGCTTGCCATGCTTCTTCCATGGTCATGCCCAAAGACAGCATGTCATAAGCCAGTTCAATTTCGTATACCGTGCCGTCGCAGGCCACCGTCAGGTGGGTGGGGGCGGCGTGAAGGGCGCAGGGCTTTCCTTCGCTCTTTGCAAGAAAATCCCGGATGGCGGCCGGGGAAGAAAGGCTTTCCTTCTGAAACGAAACCGGGGCTTCTTCCTCCGCTTCTTCCGGCAGGGCATAGGCCTTTTCCAGCCGGGAGGCAATGCCGTTCAGTTGATATTTGCGCAGGGTGGGCAGGGCGGCCCCCATGCGGTTTGCTTCAAAAGCATCCAGGTCAAAATCAATGGGTGCGGTGGGGCGGATGGTGGCCAGATCCTTGGAGAAAAGGGCCAGCTCCCGGTTATCCCGAATTTTTTCGCCCAGTTTTCCCTTGATTTCATCGGCATGGGCCAATACATTTTCCAGCGTCTGATATTCGTTCAAAAGTTTCAGCGCCGTTTTTTCGCCCACCCCGGGAATGCCGGGGATATGGTCGCTGGCATCGCCCATGAGGCCTTTCCAATCCGTCACCTGTTCCGGGGTGACGCCGAAATATTCCTTCACCCCGGCAGCGTCAAACAGCGTGCTTTCTGTGATGCCTTTCCTTGTAAACAGCACTTTGGTGCCGTTGCCGATCAATTGCAATGCATCCCGGTCCCCGGTGAGGAGGACGCAGGAAAGGCCTTTTTCCTGGCATTTTTTCGATACGGTGCCCAGCACGTCATCCGCTTCATACCCATTCACGGACAGCACCCCAAGGCCCATGGCCCCGATCACTTCCTTGATGATGGGGAACTGGCTGCGCAGTTCATCCGCCATGGCCTTGCGGCCGGCTTTATAATCCGCATAGGCGGTGTGGCGGAAGGTGGGCACCGGGGTATCAAAGGCCACGGCAATATAGCGGGGCGCCAATTCCTGGCAGGCTTTCAGCAGCATGGATAAAAAGCCGTGGACGGCGTTGGTGTAAATCCCATTTGCGTCCATCAGCGGAAGGGCATGAAAGGCACGGTGCATCAGGCTGTTGCCGTCCACCGCCAAGAAGGTTTCCTGCACATAAATCACCTCACCTTACAGTATAGCACATTCTTTTTGAAATCAAAAGGTTTTTCTTGTAACAAATGCAAAAAGAAGCTATAATAATACACAAGATACAGGGAAAGGGGCGAAGCAGCATGCAAGATATGGTTTTGAAGGCCTTATCGGCCATTCGTGCGCCCCTGCCCAAGGATGAGTATGACCTGCATGGGCTGGTGGCGGATGCGCTGCAGAAAGCGGAGATTGCCTTTGTGCATGAAGCGCCCCTGGCCCCCCGTTGCCGAATTGATTTTTTGTGTGGTGACGTGGGCATCGAAGTAAAGCGAAACAGGCCGGAGAAAGGAAACACTCTCCGCCAGCTGGAGCGGTATGCTGCTACCGGAAAAGTGAAGGCATTGCTGCTGGTCAGCGAAAAAAGCATTCCGGTGCCAAAGTTCATCGGTTCCGTTTCTGTCAAGTGCATCAGCCTGCACAAATTATGGGGTTTGGCGGACAGCATGGGGGAAGAAGCAATAAAAACGGAACCCATGCCCCTGCCGCCGGTTCAGGAAACGGAAGAACCTGCCTTTGCGGTGGAGGATTTCATTTTGCAATCCCTGCAGGAAGAGGATGTGCCGCCCTTTTTGCGCACTCCCTCCGATGGCCGGAAAACCTACGGCACCCTTTCCTTCAACGCCAGGCGCAAATGCTGGGTGATCAAAGGGGATCCCGGGGTAACGGAGCTGGCCAAGCGCCTGTTCCCCGGCAGCGATGGGGGAAGGCGTGGGGAAGCCCGGTTTTCCGCCCACAAGCGCACGGTGGGGGATGTAAACTGGCTGATGCTGCGCTATCCCCTGGAAATTGCGGCCAAGGATAAAGCAAGATGGGAGGCGGCCCTTTCCGCTTCCCGGAATTACTATAAAAATTTGGAAAAGGCCCGGGTGGCAGCCCCGGCGGCTCAGCTGACGAATGCCCAATTCAGCGGCACCTTGCGGCCCTTTCAGCTTTCCGGCCTTTCCTGGCTGAACCTGACGGAAAGGGCGCTGCTGGCCGATGAAATGGGCCTTGGCAAAACGGTGCAGGCCCTTGCCTGTGCGGCGCAGGAGGGGATTTTTCCCATCCTCATTGTGCCCCCGGCCCACCTGACCCGGAACTGGATGGCGGAAACTATCCGCTTCCTTCGCATTCAGGGCAGGGAACCCAGGGTGCACATCGTGAAGGGCTTAACGCCCTATACACTGCCCGAAGCGGATGTATACATCCTGCATTATTTGCTGCTGCGCGGCTGGAAGGAAGCCCTGCCCCAGATGCATTTCCATACCGTAATTTTTGACGAAGTGCAGGAACTGCGCCGGGCCGGCAGCGAAAAATATTCGGCAGCCAGCCTGCTTTCCGAAAGCTGCGAAAGGGTGATGGGCTTGTCCGGCACCCCCATTTACAATTACGGCGGCGAAATCTGGAATGTGGTGAATGTGATTGACTATCACTTTCTGGGGGACTGGGAAAGTTTTTCCCGGGAATGGTGCATGGGCTACGGCAACCGTATTGTGCAAAGGCCCCAGTTATTGGGGGAATATCTGCGCAAAGAGGGCCTGATGCTGCGGCGCACCAAAGACGAAGTGCTGCCGGAACTGCCGGAAAAGCGGCGGCTGGTGCAGCAAATTGATGCGGATGACAGCGTATACCAGCACCTGAT
>JAZUQI010000396.1:0-2827 GCA_045605625.1 Clostridia bacterium | reverse complement strand
GGGCATTGCCCCTGCACCCTTCCTGCGGAACACATGGCCGCCTTTAGCACAAAATGTGCCGCTGGAAGTAATTCAAAAGAACGGTTCATTTGCCCCTTTCCACGGGCTGGGCGGCGTCCCGCCGCCTGCCGGATGCCCATGGCATCCGGGGAAAACAGAAAAGGCGCAGCGGTGAGAGTAAACTCTCACGCCTGCGCTTTTCTTGTTTTCGTTTCGCCCGTGGGAACACTTTCGTTCCTCACGCATCATGCGGAAAATATTTGTTCCTCCAAACCCCTCCATCGCAAACCGGGTGCAGGGAGGAACTCCCTGCCGCAGGGTTTCAGGGGCCGCGCAGGCCCCTGGGTGGGCGGGCCCACGGCCAATTCGCAAAAAGCAATCTGCATCCTGCCAACTTATTTCTGCGTGTGGCAGAGCCACACCCAATTCGCAAAAAAGCAATCTGCATCTTGCCAACTTATTTCTGCGTGCAGCAGGGCCGCACCCAATTCGCAAAAGTGCAGACTGCATCCTGCCAGCTTGCTTCTGCGTGCGGCAGGGCCGCACCCAATCCGCAAAAGTGCAGACTGCATCCTGCCAGCTTGTTTCTGCGTGTGGCAGGGCCGCAGCCGGCCCGCAACGGCGCAAACCGTTTCCAGCCCTGGAAATTTTCGTTTTCCGGGACGGAAATATTGCATTTCTTTTGAAAATAGCGTATCATAAGAGCGATCAAAAATTATCATCCGAAAAGGAGATTGAAAGCAATGGAAAACACTGTAAATAAGGATATGGCCATCGGTCAGGTTCTGAATATTCACCGGGGCACGGCCCGCATTCTGATGGAGTTTGGCATGCACTGCCTGGGCTGCCCCCATGCCACGGCGGAATCTTTGGAAGACGCCTGCCGGGCCCACGGCGCCAACGTGGATGAACTGGTGCACCAGCTGAACGAATTCCTGGCGGAAGCCAAGTAAGAAGATGCATATTCAATCTGCCGGAGAGGCCGCATTTCTGGCCTGTGAGATGGAGCGGCAGGCCATTCGCCTGTACGAGCGTGCGCTGCTTCTTTTCCCTCAGGGGGAAACGGGGCAGGCCATCCGGGAAATTCTGGCGGAAGAAAGAAGCCACCTTGCCCAGTTTGAAGGATTGGGCAAGGCGGCCTGTTCCTTTGAGCAGGCCCAGCTGCTTTCCGCTAAAGCGGCCCAAACCCTCAATGCCGGCGGCCTGATGGCGGCCCAGCGCAAGGGTGCATTTGAAACGCCCCATGCGCTGTTTTCGTATGCCGCAAATGAGGAAAAAAACGCCATCGAAACCTACGAATCCTTTTCCGGCCGTTTTTCCGGGGAGGCAGCGGATGCCTTCCGCCAGATTGCCCAGGAAGAAAAGCGGCACCTGAATGAATTTGAAGGCTTTTTGAAAGCCCTTGTGAAATGAGGAACCTGTATGCTTCAACCCACCCTGGCCTCCGTGCAGCGGGATCAGAAATTTGAAGGTTTTTTGCTGGTGCGTTCTGCGGAGCAGCGCACATCCTCCAACGGCGGCAAATACCTGGATATGACGCTGTGCGACACTTCCGGCGATATCAACTGCAAAATGTGGGACGGCACGGTACCGCCGCCCCGGCAGGGCAGCATTGTGAAAGTGCGGGGCACCGTGCAGGAATACAACGGCCGGCTGCAAATGCGCATTGAACGGCTGCGCAATCCCGGCCCGGAAGACGATATTGACGTATCGGCCCTGATGCCCTGCGCCCCGGAAAAGCCGGAGGATATGCTGGCGGAAATAAACCGCACCATTGAAAAGATGAAAAGCCCGGAGCTGAAGGGCATCATGCGGGAAATGATTAAAATGTGCGGCGATAAGCTGATGTATTACCCGGCAGCCCAGCGGCTGCACCATGCGGAGCGCAGCGGCCTTTTGCACCACACCATCAGCGTGCTGCGGGGGGCGGAAAAGCTGCTGCCCTTGTACCCCTTCCTAAACGGCGACCTGCTCCGGGCCGGGGCCATTGCCCATGACCTGAGCAAAACCGCCGAATTCCTCAGCGATGAAGCCGGAAACGTGGCGGATTATTCCGCCGAAGGCCAGTTGCTGGGCCATCTGGTGCACGGCGTGGCCCAGGTGAAGGAAGCGGCAAGGCGTGCCGGGGTGACGGGGGAATATGTGCTGCTGCTTTGCCATATGGTGATCAGCCACCATGGCGAGGCGGATCATGGCAGCCCCAAGCCCCCCATGTTCCCCGAAGCGGAAATGCTGCACATGCTGGATGATATGGACGCCAAAATGAACGAAATGGAAGGCGTCATGCGGCGCACCCCGGCCGGGGCCTTCAGCGAAAAAATCTGGAGCCTGGACCGCCGCCTGTACCATCCCCGGTATGGGGAAGACCCTGCCCCGGATACGCTCCAGCAGCAAAATGCCGCCGATGCCTACCTGGGCCTGTTGTAAATTTCCCCCGGAAAGCCTGTTTTCGCTTGAAAATGCTTGACGTTTCATGAAGAAACTGTTACAATAATATAAACTCATAACGATGTTTTTGTTAAGGCTTCCGGCACGCCGGAACGTTTAAGGAGGTTTCTTCACTATGAAAAAGTTCATGCTATTGTGCGTTGTGGTTCTGGCAGCGGCGCTGCTCACCGGATGCAGCACGGCCCCGGAACAGGAAAATACAACCCCCACCGTTTCCCAGCAGGATCCCCTTTCCGTTCCGCCCCAGGCAACGGAACTGCCCTATGACCCCATGGCGGAAGAAGATGGGGATACCTATGTGCCCGGCCAGGTGTATGACGAATACGGCAACAGCCTCTATGCCGGCGCCTCCCCCATTCCGCTGGATCCGGTGGATATG
>JAZUQI010000395.1:0-2158 GCA_045605625.1 Clostridia bacterium | reverse complement strand
CGCTGTATCACACCGGCGCCAAGATGCACTGGTTCGGCAGTTTCATGGTGGGGGGCAAGGCGGTGCTGCTGAAAGGCACCAAGCCCGAATGGGTGCTGAAGGCCGCCAGCGACGAAAAATGCTCCATCGTGTGGCTGCTGGTGCCCTGGGCCCAGGACGTATTGGATATGATTGAACGGGGCGACGTAAAGCTGGAAGAATATCAGCTTGCCCAGTGGCGGCTGATGCATATCGGCGCCCCGCCCGTGCCGCCAAGCCTCATCAAGCGGTGGCTGCAGGTGTTCCCCCATCATCAGTATGATACCAACTATGGCCTATCCGAATCCATCGGCCCCGGCTGCGTGCACCTGGGCGTGGAAAATGTGCACAAAGTGGGGGCCATCGGCAAGGCCGGGTACAAATGGGAAGTAAAAATTGTTGACGAAAACGGTCAAATCGTGGAAAATGGGGATGTGGGCGAATTGTGCGTCCGGGGCCCCGGCGTGATGCAGTGCTACTATAAGGATGAAAAATCCACCAACGAAGTGCTGAAAGACGGCTGGCTGGTCACCGGCGATATGGCCATGGAAGATGAGGACGGCTTCATTTTTCTGGTGGACAGAAAGAAAGACGTCATCATCACCGGCGGCGAAAACCTGTACCCCGTGCAGATTGAAAACTTCATTCGCAAGCATGATGCGGTGAAGGATGTGGCCGTCATCGGCCTGCCCGATGCAAGGCTTGGGGAAATTGCGGCGGCCATCATTGAAGTGAAGCCGGAATATGAACTGACCGAAGAAGAAATGAACGATTTCTGCACCGGCCTGCCCCGGTATAAGCGGCCCCGGAAGCTGATTTTTGCCGAAGGTCCCCGGAACCCCACCGGCAAAATTGAAAAGCCCAAGCTGCGCAGCATTTACTGCGGCGAAAGCCTGGTGGCCCAGCAGATTGAGAAATGAGAGGATAATGAAACATGGCAAAGAAACTGATGATCGGCAATGCGGCCGTGGCCCAGGGCGCATGGGAAGCCGGGGTGAACCTGGTATCTTCCTATCCCGGCACCCCCAGCACGGAAATTACCGAATCCATGGTGCAGTATGAAGATGTATATGTGGAATGGGCGCCCAATGAAAAGGTGGCGGCGGAAGTGGCCATCGGCGCATCCATCGGCGGCGGCCGGGCCATGACCTGCTGCAAGCACGTGGGCCTGAACGTGATGGCAGACCCTGTGTTTACCGCCTCCTATATCGGCGTGAACGGCGGTTTGGTGATTGCTGTGGCGGATGACCCCGGCATGCATTCCTCCCAGAACGAGCAGGACAGCCGCCACTATGCCAAGGCGGCCAAGCTGTGCATGCTGGAGCCCAGCGATTCCGCCGAATGCAAGGCCTTTACCAAAAAGGCTTTTGAACTGAGCGAACAGTTTGATGTGCCCATGCTTTTGCGGCTTTCCACCCGTGTTTCCCATTCCCAGTCCATGGTGGAAGTGGAAGAAAGGGAAAATGTGGCCCTGAAGCCCTATGAAAAGAATATTGCCAAAAACGTGATGATGCCGGCCAATGCCATCCGCCGCCATGTGGTGGTGGAAGAAAGGCAGCGCAAGCTGGTGGAATATGCCGAAAATTGCGAACTGAACACCGTGGAAGATAACGGCAGCAACATCGGCATCATCACCGCCGGTATTTCCTATATGTATGCCAAGGAAGCCTTGGGCAATCGGGTGAATTACCTGAAGCTGGGCATGGTGTACCCCCTGCCGGAACAGAAAATCCGGGATTTTGTTCAGGGGCTGGATAAGGTGTATGTGGTGGAAGAGTTGGACCCCTTCATTGAAGAACACTGCAAGGTGATGGGCGTACATGTGATCGGCAAGGAAGCCTTCACCCTCCTTGGAGAATACACCCCGGATATGATCAAAAAGGCTGTTTTCAATGAAGATGCCGCTGCCTTCAACGCCGTGGAAGAAGCGATTCCCGTGCGGCCTCCCGTCATGTGCGCCGGCTGCCCCCACCGGGGAACCTTCTATGTGCTGAAGAAGCTGGGGCTTACTGTGTCCGGCGATATCGGCTGCTACACCCTGGGCGCCGTGGCGCCGCTGCAAAGCGTGGATACCACCATCTGCATGGGCGCCTCCGTATCCGCTGCCCTTGGCATGGCCAAAGTGCGGGGCCAGGAATTC
>JAZUQI010000394.1:0-3649 GCA_045605625.1 Clostridia bacterium | reverse complement strand
CGCTTCCAAAGCCGGGAATACCAGAAACAGCTGCCCGACGGCACCGTGATGAACCGCATCGCCTACGAGGTTTCCATCAGCCGCCTTTCCTGCCTGAAGGATGAAATGCCCCTGCCGGAAAGCTTGGGGGAGGGGGTGCAGAGGGGAATGCAGAGTTGAATGAAGAAGGTAGAAAAAGGAATTCGGAATGCGGAATGCGGAATTTGTAATGCCTTGACATAACTGGGCAACCATGTTCCCCATTGGTGTTCGTTGCCCCCATAGCCTTCCCCTGGAGGGGAAGGTGGCAGGCGCAGCCTGACGGATGAGGTAAAAAAGAAGAATTCCACAGGATTCTGAAAACGAATCCCGAATAATATTTCAGTGCCATGCGCATCCTGTGCACGGCACTTTTTTTGCATCCGGACAACAAAAAGCCTTCCCCGGGTAGGGAAGGCGGACGGATGAGGCGGAATGCCTCCTCAATCCTTCTGTTTATTTTGAGGCTTGATGGGGTGAATGCCCTCCAGACGGCTCAGGTTTTCCGCCTCCTCATCGGTATACACCATGGAGGGCATCAGCCCGGTGCAATCGGTGGAAGAGGATATGTTTTCCGGATGGCAAATGCCATCATTCTCCGGCGTATGGTGCAATGCTTTCCTGCTCATTTGCAATGATAGCTCTGGCACATGCTTTCGTCCGCCGGGTCGCCGGAGTAAGCCATGGGCGTGGGGGCAATCTGCACGCTTTCCAGGCCGCACAGGCCCTGATCCTGCTTAAGATGACGACAGGATTTTACGGAGCAATGGATGCTTTGATGTTTGCTTTCAGGCATGGTAAATTCTCCTTTCGCCGGGCCGCTTTCCGTGCCCGTACCCTTAGCATGCACCAAATTCCGTCTTGCGATACGCAGTATTTTATGGTACAATTTTTTCGATTTCTGCTGGAACATTTTTTGATTTCAAAGGATTATGGATGCTATGAACAAGAAACTGAACGTGGGCGCTTTATGCCAGGGGGCGGCGGTGGCCGGGCTGTATGCGGCGCTGACGCTGCTTCTGATCCCCATCAGCTTTGGCACCGGCGGCGCTTTCCAGCTGCGTATTTCCGAGGCATTGACGCTGCTGCCCTGCCTGTTGCCTGCTTCCGTGCCGGGGCTGTTTGTGGGGTGTTTGCTTGCCAATTTGCTGGCCGGTGCGCCCCTTTATGACGTGATTTTCGGCAGCCTGGCCACGCTGATTGCCGCCCTGCTCACCCACCGGTTCCGCAAAAACATCTATTTGGCGGCCGCCATGCCGGTGATTGTGAACACGGTGATTGTGGGCAGCATGCTGGCCTTTGTGTATGAACTGCCCTATTTCTACGCCCTGCTTACGGTGCTGCCCGGGGAAGCCGCTGCCTGTTTCCTGCTGGGTATTCCCATGGTGAAGGCCCTGGAAAAAACAAAATTGTGTTAAAGCCAAAAAGAAAAAAAGCCGCCGCAGCGGCTTTTTTATTTTCCTCAATAATCGGCACCGTAGGGCAGCACGGCCACGATTTCGCTTTCGATGTAGATGATGGTGTAGAAAGTGCTGCCGAAGTTGCGGTAATTGGCCATGAATTCGGAAATGTTATTGGCCCGGATGGGGTTTTGCTTGGTGCCGTAATAGAAGATGCAGTTGGGGTGCACGGCGTAATCGTAATGATCCACACTGCCGTTATTGTAGGTGGAGCGGTTGCCGCTTTCGTAATCATCCCCCAGGTATTTCAGGGTGACCAGATCGGCATCGATGCGCCAGGTGGTGCTTTTGAGGTAAATATCATTGATATAGCCGGCGGAAACCCGGGTGCGTTTTTCGCTGGGGCGGCGCTGGAGGTAAATGGTGTAAGTAGTGGAGGCGGAGCCGTTTTGCACCTGAATGGTGACGGCCTGGGGCTGATCGGACATTTCGATCACCTGGGAGGCGGTGCCGCTGCGCACCTGACGGCCGTTGACGGTGATGACGGCATCGGGGTCATAGGCCACGGGGGTGAAGGTGGGCCGGGATACCCAATCCGCCACGGTGAGCAGGTAAGTGGTTTGGTAGGGGCTGAAGGCGGCGGGCAGCATAATGCCGGTGTTGGGGCAATTATGGGTGAGGGAAGAAAGCAGGGTGCTGCCATCCCCAAGATAGGATTGCCCGGCATAGCCGTCATCCGCCAAAGCGGGCACACAGCCAAGGAACACAATGCCTGCCACCAGCAGGGAAAGAATGCGCCGAATCATGTGAAAAATACCTCCTGATGCTGCTTTGCAAGGATGAAACAGGAACCGCTTCCTGCTTCATCCATAAAACGAAGCAGACACCTGTTTTCTTGCATTAAATTTCGGGAATTTCCAGTTCAATTTCCCGGCCAAGGGCGGCGGATTTGCCAATGCCGTCAATGATGGCCTGGTTATAGTAAATCTGGGCAGAGGGCACGGGGGCCGGGGTGCCTTCCTTGATGGCATCCAGGAAGGAACGCACTTTCAGCTCAAACAAATCCTTGCCGCTGTGCAGAATGGGGAACTTGGTTTGGGTTTGCAAGCCGGCCACATCGGAATAAAGCGTCATTTCGCCGCCCACGCTGCCGTTCCAGCATTCGGTGGAGGGAATGCGCAGGGCGCCCTTTTTGCCCAGGATCACCGTATCACCGGGGGTATCCAGGTGCATGGCCCAGGAAATGCGGAAATCCAGAATGATGCCGCCTTCCAGCCGCACGAAAGCGGCGGCGAAATCATCCACATTGAAACGGGCGGCGTTTTCTTCGGCGGTATGGTTCTGGTCCGGCCGCTGATAGAGGGCGTTGGTGCCGAAGAAATTGCTGGTGTAGCCGGAAACGGTGAGGGGCCGGGGATAGCCGATGGCGTTGAGCACCATATCCAGGCTGTAGCAGCCAATATCCCCCAGGGCGCCGATGCCGGCGGTTTTCTTTTCAATGAAGGTGGAATTGGGAATGCCCCGGCGACGGCCGCCGCCAGTCTGGATATAGTATATATCTCCCAGCACGCCGCTGTCCACAATTTTTTTAATTTGCTGCATATTGGGGTCCATCCGGGGCTGGAAACCGATGGTGAGCAGCTTTCCGGAGGCCTTTTCGGCCTTGATTACTTCTGCCGCTTCCTCGATGGTGACGGTGAAGGGCTTTTCCAAGAGCACGTTCACCCCGGCGTTCAGGCACTTGATGGCGCATTCGGCATGGGTGGCGTTATAGGTGCAGCTGCTGACGGCGTCCAGCTGTTCCTTGGCCAGCATATCGTCCAGATCCTCATAGAAATGGATATTGGCATAATCCACGCCCCGGCGCTGGCAGAACTTTTCGCACTTGCCCGGCACGATATCGCACATGGCCACCAGTTCCACATCCGCAAATTTCAGGTATTGGGGCACATGGGCCTCGGCAATCCAGCCGGTGCCGACGATGCCCACCTTCAGTTTGTGGGTGGCATCAATTTGCTTTTCTTCAATGGCTTGCATGGTTTGGTTCAATACGGCGTCGCCTTTGGACATGGCAGGAGCCTCCTTTAATTTTCAATCAAGATGGTTCATTATAGCATTTTTGTCCCGTTCTGCCAAGGTGAAAAGGGCCCTGATAAATGACAAATTCAAACCGACTGATGACGGAAAGGCCTTGATTTGTGGGGAGGCTGGCTGTATAATGGAAATAACGA
>JAZUQI010000393.1:0-8189 GCA_045605625.1 Clostridia bacterium | reverse complement strand
CCTTCACCGTAAAGGAACTTTTCTATTACGCCCCGGTGCGCCGCAAATTCCTGAAAAAGCCCGGCACGGAAACGGCCGCCGTCAGCGATCTGATGGCACGGCTGATTCTTTCCAACCCAAGCATTTCCTTCCGCTTCACGGCGGATGGCAAGCAGGTGTTTTTTAGCGCCGGGGATGGCCACATGGAAAGCGCCATCATGGCGGTTTACGGCACCGCCACGTTAAAGCAACTGGTGAAGATTGACGGCAATATGAACGGCGTGATGCTCCAGGGCTATGTGGGCGTTGGGGACGTGGCCCGGGGCAACCGCAGCCATGAGCATTTTTTCCTCAATGGCCGCACCATGAAAAGCCCCATTCTGGCCGCCGCCGTGGAAGGGGCCTGCCGCCAGCGCATCACCATCGGCCGCTTCCCCATGTGCATTCTGCACCTTACCATGCCCTATGAAAATGCCGATGTGAACGTGCATCCCAACAAATGGGAAGTGCGCTTTGCAGATGAAAAGGGTGTTAGAAACGCCGTGGAAACGCTGGTATTTGAGGCTCTTGAAAAAACCAATCAGGCCCCCATGATCCCTCAGCTTTTCCAGCCGGAAGAAAAGCCTGCCCAGCAGCTGCCCGTGCAAATCCGGGAAGCGGCCCCGGTGCCTGTTGCTTCCATTCCGGCCAAACTGCCGCAGCAGAAACCTACGGAAGTTCCCCCTGCCCGTCCTGTTGCCCCGGCCAAAGTATCCCCTGCCCTTTCCGCTTTTTCGGAAGACGGGGCCTCCATGCCCTCCTTTAGGCCTGCCCCCGTGGAAAAGGAAGAGGTCCTCACTCCCTTCCTGCCCTACACCCCGGAAAAGAAAACTTTTTCGGCGAAGGAAAAGGGCGAAGCTGTTTTGCCGGTTCCGCCCCTCACCCCGGTGAAGGAGGAAAAAACGGCTGCTCCTGCTCCTCAAGCTCTTTCTTTTGAGCAGGTGGAAGAGGCTGCCGTCACCGCCTATTCAAAGAAAACCATCCGCATCATCGGCGTGGCGTTCAACACCTATATCCTCATGGAATACGGCGATCAACTGGTGCTGTGCGACCAGCATGCCGTGCATGAAAGGCTTTTGTATGAGCGCTTCATGCGGGAAACCGCCACCGCCCCGGCCAGCCAGAGCCTTTTGCTTCCTATGGTGGTGAAGCTTTCCAAGCAGGAATACGCCGCTTACGAAGAAAATAAAGAAGCCCTCCGTCAGGCCGGCTTTGATCTGGAACCTTTCGGAGATGATACGCTGCAAATGCGGGGCGTGCCCATCATCCTTGGCAATCCCCAGGCGGAAAAGTGCCTGCTGGAAGCGCTGGACAGCCTTGTGGACGGCGCCGGTTCCCTGCCGGACCGTACCTCCAGGGTGATCCAGATGGCCTGCAAGCATGCCGTCAAGGGCGGCGAAAGGCTGCCGGAAGAAAGCGTGAAGCAGCTGATTCAGGATGTGATAGACCAGAAAGTAACCCCTACCTGCCCCCATGGCCGCCCCTTGATGGTGCAGCTTTCCCATACGGAACTGGATAAACGTTTCCGCCGCATTCAAAACTGATATGAAAAAGAAAATCATTGGCATTGTGGGCCCCACCGCCAGCGGCAAAACGGCCCTTTCCCTGCCCCTGGCGCAAAAACTGCAGGGAGATATTCTCTGTATGGATTCCATGCAGGTGTATACCCACATGGATATTGGAACGGCCAAGCCCACCAGGGAAGAACAGTCCGCCGCCCCCCATCATTTATTGGATATCGTTTCTCCGCTGGATAGCTTCACCGTATCCCAATACGCTGCCCTGGCAAAGCCTTTGATGGATATCTTGCCCTGCCCCATCCTGGTTGGCGGCACCGGGCTGTATCTGCAGGCCGTCAGCCAATCCATGGCCTTTGGCCAGGTGGGCAGCGATGAAGCCATCCGGGAAAAATATCACCGCTTGGCGGAAGCGGAAGGCAACCGGGCCGTGCACCGCATTTTGGAAAGCTGTGACCCGGAAACGGCCAAACGCCTGCACGAAAACGATTTGAGAAGGGTGATCCGGGCCCTGGAAGTGTTTGAAATTTCCGGCATTCCTTTCTCCAAACAGCCAAAGTCCGAAGAAGACGAAAGCCCCTACCGCTTTTTTCTCTACGCCTATGATATTCCAAGGGAAATCATGTATGCCCGGTGCGATGCACGGGTGGATGAAATGATCCAAATGGGCCTTGAAAACGAAGTGGAGCATCTGCTTTCCCTTGGGGTAACGGAGGAACACCCCTCCATGCAGGGCCTTGGCTATAAAGAAATGATTCCCTATGTAAAGGGGCATATTGCCCTTCAAGATGCGATGAGCCTCATCAAGCTGCGCACCCGGCATTTTGCCAAGCGGCAAATGACCTGGTTCAGAAGGGATCATCGCATCGTGTGGCTTAACTGGAACGAAACGCCCCAGCAGCATATCAGCCGCATCATCACAGATTACCATTCGGAGGATGAACATGGATATTAAAGCCCTTATTGCCAAGGCGGAACGGGATTGCGCCCCGGTATTTGCCCGGCTGGAAGAAAACGAACTGTATTGCACCAATCAGGTGCTTTCCGCTTTCCATGAGGAAAACGTGGCCACCCGTCATTTTGCCCCCACCACCGGCTATGGCTATGACGATATTGGCAGGGATACCTTAGAGCGCATTTTCGCCCGGATTTTCGGTGCGGAAAGCGCCATCGTGCGCCCTTCCATTGCTTGCGGCACGGCGGCCCTTTCCCTGTGCCTTTTCGGCCTGCTCTTGCCCGGGGATCATCTCCTTTCCGCCACCGGCGCTCCCTATGACACCATGGAAACGGTGATTGGAACCGTGGGCAATGCCCCCGGCAATCTGAAAGAAATGCAGGTTAGCTATTCCCAGGTGGAAATGTGCGATGACCAGCAGAAGATTGATGTGCAGGGTGTGCTTTCCGCCATTCGGCCCAACACCAAAGTGGTGCTTATCCAGCGCAGCCGGGGCTATGCCTGGCGTGCTTCCCTGCTGCCAAGGGAAATGGAAGAAATGATTTCCGCCGTGCATAAAGCCCGCCCGGATATTTTCGTGATGGTGGATAACTGCTATGGCCTGTTTACCGCCGAAAATGAACCCACCCATTTTGGGGCCGATGTGTGCGTGGGCAGCCTGATAAAAAACGCAGGCGGCGGCATGGCCCCCACCGGGGCCTACCTTGTGGGTACCAACCGGGCCATTGAGCGCATTGAAGCCCGGCTGACGGCCCCCGGCCTTGGCAGGGAAGTGGGCAGCTATGCCGCTTCTTACCAGCCCTTCTATCAAGGCCTGTTCATGGCCCCCCATACCGTGGCCCAGGCCCTGAAAAGCGCCATTCTGGCCGCACGCACCTTTGAACTGCTGGGCATGAAAACCACCCCGGCCTTCGATGCCCCCCGGGCGGATATCATTCAGGCCATCCAGATGGAAACCCCGGAAAGGCTGATTGCCTTCTGCCAGGGCATTCAAGCCGCCTCCCCCATTGATGCCTCCGCCGTGCCGGAACCCTGGGATATGCCCGGCTATACGGATCAGGTGATTATGGCCGCCGGCACCTTTATTTCCGGCTCCACCACCGAACTTTCCGCCGATGCCCCCATCCGTGCACCCTACACCGCTTATTTGCAGGGCGGCCTCACCTATATCCACGGCAAAATTGCCCTCATCAGCGCCTTGGAAAAGATGGTGAAGGAAAACAGCCTGTAAAATTTTCTGTTGACAATCCCTTTTTTCTATGCTATCATGCCACAAAACAACGAAGGAGGTATGGCACATGGCCGGCAAGGGCATTCGCTTTGAAAACCTGTATCAGAACCCTTGGTGCGTGCACAAGGGCTTCCATTGCCATACCAGGAAAAAGGCGTAAGGCCAACGTCCTTTTTCATTCCGGTAAACGCAGCGGAGGCAAATGCCATAAACCGCTGCGTTTTTTGTTTTTCAAAAGAAAGGAGAAATCATCATGGAAACTTTCGAAGCATTGAATGCATTTTATTCCGCTTACGATGAGGAACACCGCCTGCTTTCCCGGGTGGGCAGCGTGGAATTTTTCACCACCATCCGCTACATTGAAAAATACCTGCAAAAGGGCATGCGTATTCTGGAAATCGGGGCCGCCACCGGCCGCTATTCCCATTACTTTGCCAGGCAGGGCTACGCCGTGGATGCGGTGGAATTGATTCCCCATAACATTGAAATTTTCAAACAGAATACCACGGAAGGCGAAAACATCCGCATCTTTCAGGGAAATGCCATGAAGCTGAATATGCTGGAAGATGAGGCTTATGACCTGGTGCTGCTGCTTGGCCCCATGTATCACCTCTATACCCTGAGTGACCAGCACAAGGTTATGGCAGAAGCAGTGCGTGTTTTAAAAAAGGGCGGAAAACTGATGGCGGCCTATTGCATGGCGGATGCCACCATGATCCAGTACGCCTTTGGCAAAAACATGATTGGAAACGTGATCGAAAAAGGCCTTTTGGATACAGAAACCTTTGCCGTCACTTCGGACCCTTCGGAGCTTTTCAACATCGTCCGCATGGAGCAGATTGAGGAAGTGAACGCCCCCTTCCCCCTCAAACGGCTGCATTTCGTAGGCACGGATATGTACACCATGTATTGCCGGGAAATGGTGGAGCAAATGAACGAGGAAACCTTTCAGCTGTTCCTGAAATACCATTTCTTCCTCTGTGAAAGGAAGGATCTGGTGGGCCTTTCCAACCACACCCTGGATATATTGGAAAAGCAATAAACCTTGACAAAATCCCCAGCCTGCGCTACAGTTTTCTTATCTTTCTAAAGAAAGGATGAAAGAGAATGCACATCCACGGCATTCATCACGTAGCCCTGAAATATGAAGGGAAAATGGCCTTTGAAAGAGCCCTGTCTTTCTACCACGATCTGCTTGGGCTGAAAATCCTTCGCCGCTGGGGAGAGGGAAATGCTTCCGTGGCCCTGTTGGATAGCGGCAGCGGTTATCTGGAACTGTTTGCCAACAGCCAGGGCCTTTCCCACGGCATCATCAACCACATTGCCTTTCAGGTGGAAAACGTGGATGAGGCCATCGAAACGGTGCGAACAGCCGGGTATGAAATCCTAATGGAACCCCAGGATAAAATCTTCCCTTCCATGCCTCCTTTTCATGTTCGCATTGGCTTTTGCATTGGGCCCGGCGGCGAAAAGGTGGAATTTTTCAAAGAAACATGAAAAATACACGCTTTTGTGCTTTCAGGGATTGACAAAACCGTTTCCTCCATGTATGATACTTGCATAACCGTGGAAGAAGAAAAGTAACCGGAAGGTTTTCTGGCAAAGAGAGTTGCGGCTGGTGGAATCGCAATGCAGAAAAATCCGGCGAATGGGCTTCGGAGGGCAGGCCTGAACCAAAGTAGGGCCTGACGGGATCTGCACCCGTTATCATGGCAGCGTATGTGATGGCATGCGGAAAAAAGTGGGCCGAAAGGCCAAGCTGAGTGGTACCGCGGAATTCTCCGTCTCAGGCAAGTATGTCTGGGGCGGTTTTTTATCGGAACACGATGCCGCCATCTGATTATTTTCTTAAACAGAAAGGAAGGCAATCCCCATGAAAAACTACCAGAACTACCGTGATTTTGACACTTACCTCAAGCAGTTCCCCTCCAAGGACGGCTATTTTGGCCCCTATGGCGGCGCTTACCTGCCGGATAAGCTGATTCCTGCCATGAAGGAAATTGACGAAGCTTATGAAACCATCTGCCAGTCCGCCAGCTTCATTAACGAATTGCGCCGCATCCGCCGGGAATTCCAGGGCCGCCCCACTCCGGTGTATCATTGCGAAAGGCTGAGCAATTTCTTTGGCAAATGCCAGATTTACGTCAAGCGTGAAGATTTGAACCACACCGGCGCCCATAAGCTGAATCATTGCATGGGCGAAGGCCTGCTTGCCAAATACATGGGCAAAAAGAAGCTGATTGCCGAAACCGGTGCCGGCCAGCACGGCGTGGCGCTGGCCACTGCTGCCGCTTTCTTCGGCCTTGAATGCGATATTTACATGGGCGAGGTGGATATTGCCAAGCAGGCCCCCAACGTGACCCGGATGAAGATGCTGGGCGCCCGGGTGATTCCCGTCACCCACGGCCTGAAAACCCTGAAAGAAGCGGTGGACGCCGCCTTTGACGCCTATTCCAAGGAATATAAGGATGCCATTTACTGCATCGGCTCCGTGCTGGGCCCCCATCCCTTCCCCAAAATGGTGCGTGATTTCCAGATGGTGGTGGGTATCGAAGCCCGTGAACAGTTCCTGGAAATGACGGGCCATCTGCCGGATGCCGTAGTGGCCTGCGTGGGCGGCGGCTCCAACTCCATCGGCATGTTCCTGCCCTTCCTGGCGGACCCGGTGGATATCTACGGCGTGGAACCCCTGGGCCGTGGCATGAAGCTGGGCGATCATGCCGCTTCCCTGAACTACGGCACCGAAGGCATCATGCATGGCTTCAATTCCATCATGCTGAAAGATGAAAACGGCGAACCGGCCCCGGTGTATTCCATTGCTTCCGGCCTGGATTACCCCTCTTCCGGCCCCGAACACGCTTACCTGCATGATATTGGCCGTGTATCCTACGTCACCATCGGCGATGACGGTGCCATGCGCGCCTTCTTCCAGCTGTGCCGCCTGGAAGGCATCATTCCTGCAGTGGAAAGCAGCCATGCCCTGGCCTACGGCATCCAGTATGCCAAGGAAAACGGCACCGGTTCCGTGCTTGTAAACCTGTCCGGCCGTGGAGATAAGGATATCGATTTTGTGAAGGAACAGTATGGCTACGGCGAAGAACTGCTGAAGGAAAATAAATAAAAAACGGGAAGTGCCGCAAAATGGCACTTCCTTTCTTTATCCTGTCATCGGATAAAAAAGGATTTTCCCTTTCCGCATGGAATATTACCAATAGAATACATTCACACATTTGGAGGAGTTTGTATATGAAAGCATTATTTATCGGCGGCACCGGCGTCATCAGCACCCAGATTTCCCGGCTTCTGGTATCCCAGGGCTGGAATTTGACCCTTCTGAACCGGGGCAACCGGGCTTCTTCCGTTCCCGGGGCCACCCAGATGATTGGCGATATCCATGATGAAGCAGCCATTGCTGAACTTATCAAAAACGAACAATACGATGTGGTGGCAGATTTCATCTGCTTCACCCCGGAACAGGCTGAACGGGATATTCGCCTTTTCAAGGGCAAAACCAAACAGTTCATTTTCATCAGCTCCGCTTCCGCTTATCAAAAGCCCCTGGCCACCCCCGTCATCACCGAATCCACCCCTCTTTACAATCCCTACTGGCAATACAGCCGCAATAAGATTGCCATCGAAGAACTGCTGATGAAGGAATACCGGGAAAGCGGCTTCCCCATCACCATCGTGCGCCCCAGCCACACCTATTCCCGCCGTTCCCTGCCCCTTTCCATTCATGGCAATAAGGGCGAATGGCAGGTGTTAAAGCGCATGCTGGAAGGCAAAAAAGTGCTGGTGCCCGGGGATGGCACGTCCCTTTGGGCCGTGATGAGCAGCCGGGATTTTGCCCCTGCCTTCGTGGGCCTGATGGGCAATATTCACGCCATCGGCCAGGCCGTGCAAATCACTTCCGAAGAAATGCTCACCTGGAACCAGATCATGGGCACCGTGGCGAATATTCTGGGCGTGGAATATAAGCCCTGCTTTGTTCCCTCTTCCCTGCTGGCCGCCTGCCAGAAATATGATTTCACCGGCGCCCTGATCGGCGATAAATCCAATTCCGTGATTTTTGATAACAGCAAGCTCCACAGCCTGGTGCCCACCTACACCCAGTCCCTGCGGTTTGACCAGGCCGCCCCGGATTCCGTCAATTACTTCCTCAGCCGCCCGGACCGGCAGGTGGAAGACCCGGAATTTGTCGCTTTCTGCGATTCCATCGTTGCTATCATGGAAGAAGCAGAAAAGAAGGCCGCTGCCCTTTGATCAAGAAAAAATCACCGCCAGTAAGAGGGATGGAAAGGAAGAAGTTATCCTTCACTTTCCATCATGTAAATAACAAAAGCGCACCCCTTGGCTGGCTTGCGGTTCCTGGTATTGCTTTGATAGAATGAAAGCGATAAACTTGAATTTGACAAAGGAGATAACAGACATGAAAAAAAGATTTGAGGTTATTGAAAAAGACGGGTTT
>JAZUQI010000392.1:0-3625 GCA_045605625.1 Clostridia bacterium | reverse complement strand
CCTTCACGGATTTATCCGGCAGGCCGTGTTCCTTCACCTGCTTGGGCAGAAGATGCTTTTTCGCAATGTGCAGCTTTTCTTCTTCGGTATAGCTGGGCACTTCAATGATTTCCATGCGGTCCAGCAGCGGCGCCGGAATGGTATCTTTGCTGTTGGCGGTGGTGATGAACATCACCCGGGAGAGATCCACCGGCAGTTCCAGGTAATGATCCCGGAAAGCGAAGTTCTGTTCCGCATCCAATACTTCCAGCATGGCAGACGCCGGGTCGCCCCGGAAATCGTGGCTCATTTTATCAATTTCGTCAAAGAGGAACACCGGGTTCATGGTGCCGGCCTGCTTCAGCCCAGCAATGATCCGGCCGGGAATGGCGCCGATGTAGGTGCGCCGGTGGCCCCGGATTTCCGCTTCATCCCGGACGCCGCCCAGGCTCATCTGCACAAACTTGCGGCCCACCGCCCTGGCAATGCCCCGGACGATGCTGGTTTTGCCCACACCGGGAGGGCCCACGAAGCACAGAATGGGGCCCTTCATGCTTTTATCATCGGTGTGCATTTCCTTCATGCGGCGCACGGCCAGATATTCAATCACCCGCTCCTTCACCTTTTCCATGGCGTAGTGATCTTCATTCAAAATCCGTGCTGCACGCTTGAGATCCAGGTTATCCCTTGTTTCCTTGCCCCAGGGCAAATCCAGAATCCATTCCACGTAGGTGCGGCTCACGCCGATTTCCGGGGTGCCGGGGGCCATACGGGATAAGCGTTCCAGTTCCCGGGCCACTTTTTCCCGGGCCTCGTCGTTCAGGGGCGTTTCATTCATGCGGCGGCGCAAATCCTCCACATCCGTGGCCTCTTTATCCCCCAGTTCTTCCTGAATGGCCTTGATCTGCTCCCGCAGGTAATAATCCTTCTGGTTTTTGTCAATCTGCTTTTTCAGCCGGCTTTGCACCTGCTTTTCAATCACAGCCAGTTCCGTTTCCCGGCTGAGGATGGTGCACAGGGTTTCCAGCCGCTGGGTGACGTCAATTTCTTCCAGAATGGCCTGCCTGTCCTCCACCCGGGTAAGCACATTGGCGGCAATGATATCCGCCAATTGATCCGCCTTTTCCACATCCCGGACGGAGCGCAGCGTTTCACCGCTGACCCGCATGGAAGTGCGGGCATATTCTTCAAATAATTCATGGGTGGTGCGCATAAGGGCTTCCGTTTCCGGGCCCACCACCACCGTTTTTTCCACCAGCGTCACTTCGCCCATCCAGCAGGGGTCTTCCTGGGTGACGGCCTTCAAAAGGGCCCTTTCCTGGCCCTCCACCAGCACCCGGATGGAATCCCCGGGCATATTCAGCACCTGCTTCACCAGGGCTACCGTGCCCACCCGACACATATCCTCCATCTGGGGTTCATCCACTTCCCCATCCTTCTGGGCCACAAGGAATACTTTCTGGTCTTCCATCATGGCCTGTTCCAAAGCGGAAATGGAGCGCTGCCTGCCCACATCAAAATGCAGCACCATATGGGGAAACACCATCAGGCCCCTTAAAGGAATCAGGGGCAGAAGCAGCTTGGTTTTTTTCTTTGCCATAATAACTCCCAATTTCTTTCACACATCTGTCATTTGCCGGTTCAGCGTATAGCCCGGCAACTTATTATTATATCCCATCCCACCTGAAAAAGCAATCCTTTCCCCCATCAAGTCACGCCTTTTGCCGTCAGGGGCAAGGGAAGGGGCAGCAGCATTTCCTCATTTTCTTCCGCTGCCGCATGCAATAGCATTTTTTCCAGCGCCTGCTTCACATGGTCAATGGGAATCACCTGAATGCCCATGCCCTCAAACCGTTCCATGTAATTGGCCCGGGGGATGAACACCCGCTGCAGCCCGGCCCGTTTGGCCGCCTCCACTTTTTGCGGCACGCCGCCCACCGGCAGCACCTGGCCCTGCACGCTCACTTCCCCGGTCACCGCTGCGCTGCCATCCACAGGAATGCCCATCAGGCAGCTGGCCGAGGCCACCAGCATGGCCACCCCAGCGCTGGGGCCATCCACCGGCATGCCCCCGGGAAAGTTCAGGTGCACATGGCTGTCTTCCTGCCAGATGCCCATCTGACGAAGCAGGGTTTCCACATTCCGGCCCGAGGCAAAGGCATTGGATTTGCGGCGCAACACATGGCCGTTGCCCCCCATTTCTTCATCCTCCACAATGCCGGTAACGGCGAGGGGCCCATGGCCCTTTTCCTTCACCGCCTCTATTTCCATCACAATGCCCACCTGTGCCCCCTGCACCGCCAGCCCATGCACCGCCCCGATGCGGTTTTCCGTGGAGGCGGCGTTTTCCATCCGGGGGCTGTAATGGCCGCTTTCCACCACCCATTCCATATCCCGTTTGGAAATCTCCGTCCGTTTTTCCATCTGGGCCAGGCCCCCGGCCATTTGCACCATATTGATGGCATCCCGGCCGCATTGGGCGAAGCTGCCCAGGTATGCCGCCGTTTCCTTTTCCATGTCAAACCCGGCCCGCTTCGCCGCTTCATAGCCGATGCGCCCCACTTCCTCCTTTTCCAAGGGCCGGAAAAACACCTCCATGCACCGGGAACGCAGGGCCGGGGAGATTTCCTCCGGGTTCTTGGTGGTGGCCCCCACCAGCCGGAAATCCGCCGGCATGCCCTTCTGGAAAATTTCGTGGATGTGCCTTGGAATGGTGCGCTCCTCCCGGTTGTAATAGGCGGATTCAAAATGCACCTTCCGGTCCTCCAGCACTTTCAGCAGTTTGTTCAGCTGAATGGGATGCATTTCCCCGATTTCATCCAGGAATAACACGCCCCCATGGGCCCGGCTCACCGCCCCCATTTTGGGCTGGGGAATGCCCTGCATGCCCATCTGCCCGGCCCCCTGATAAATGGGGTCGTGCACGCTGCCAATCAAGGGATCGGCAATGGAACGCTCGTCAAAGCGCACGCAGGTGGCGTCTACCTCAATAAAGGGCGCATCCTTGCGAAAAGGCGTGCCCTCGCTTTCCTTGGCCGCTTCCAGCACCAGCCGGGCAGCGCAGGTTTTGCCCACCCCGGGGGGGCCGTAAATAATCACATGCTGGGGATTTTTGCCGCATAAAATGGCCATCAGGGAACGAATGCCGTCCTCCTGCCCCACAATATCCTCAAACTTTCTGGGCCGCACATGCTCGCTCAGCGGCTCCGTCAGCTTTACTGCCTGCATATTGCGCAGCTTTTCCATTTCCCGGCTGTCCTCCCGGTATTTGGGCGATTGTGTTTTCTGATGGCTGCGCAGCTGGGTGTAGAAAAACACCCCGGTTACAATCGTCACCGCCAACTGGATCAATAACAAAAACCATCCCATCGTCTCCACCTCTTTCCTTCTTCCTTATCATGTGAAAAACCAGAAAATTCATAATGGAAAAGAATGGCGAAGAAAGGGGAAATAAAAAAGCGTTATGAACTTGCATTCACAACGCTTTTTTCGTTTGAAATACGCTTATCCTTCGTATCCCCTGGGGTTTTGCTTTTGCCAGTTCCAGGCATCCCGGCACATGGTATACAAATCCCGCTTGGCTTCCCAATGCAGAAATTCCTTGGCCTTGGTGGCATCGGCATAGCACACGCTGATGTCCCCGGGG
>JAZUQI010000391.1:0-2680 GCA_045605625.1 Clostridia bacterium | reverse complement strand
TGGCCGAATAGACGGATGCCCCGGCCTCGCTGACGATCATGTAAGCCACCCCCGGCATTTCCGGTAAAAGGGAGGCAATGAACTGTTCGCTTTCCCGGCTGGCGGTACCGTTGCCAATGGCAATGGCCGTCACGCCGTGGCGCTTCACCATGGCCTTGATGAGCTTTGCGGATTGTTCTTTCTGGAAGGTTTGCCCCGGCAGGGTGAAATGGCCAACGCCGGTTTCCAGCACCTTGCCGTTTTCATCCACCACCGCCAGTTTGCAGCCGGTGCGAAAGCCGGGGTCCACCCCCAGGGTGACTTTGCCCTTGATGGGGGGCTGCATCAGCAATTGATGCAGGTTCTGGCTGAACACCCGGATGGCCTGCTCATTGGCCCTGTCCGTCAAAGTGTTTCGGATTTCACGTTCCAGCGCCGGGAACAGCAAGCGTTCCCACGCATCCCGGCAGGCTTCCTCCACCTGCTTTGCCGCTTCGCACTCCTGGCGCACAAAGGCATTCAGCACCGTACGGATGGCCTTTTCTTCGTTCACCTGCAGGGAAACCTTCAAAAATTCTTCCCTTTCCCCCCGGTTCACCGCCAGCACCCGGTGGGCTGCCATCCGGGGCACCGCTTCCTGATAGGCGTAGTACATGCTGTACACGCTGTCTTCTTCCTTGGCGGCAGCGGTTACCATCTGCCCTTCCCGAAGCAGCAGGGCACGCATTTCCTTGCGCAGGGCCGCATCATCGCTGACGGCTTCCGCAATAATATCCCGTGCCCCGGCCAGGGCGCTTTCCGCATCCAGAACCTCTTTTTCTTCGCTGATGTATTTTTCTGCTTCCTTTTGCACATCGCCGCCGGGCAATTGCATCAAAAGCCACAGGGCCAAAGGCTCCAGGCCCTTTTCCTTGGCCACCGTGGCCCTTGTGCGGCGCTTGGGCCGGAAGGGACGGTAAATATCCTCCAGTTCGGAAAGGGTGACGGCCTTGTTCAGTTTTTCCTGCAATTCTTCCGTCAAAACCCCTTGTTCCGTCAGGGCTTTTTCAATTTCATTCTTTCTCTTTTCCAGGTTGCGCAAGTATTCCAGCCGCTCCGTCAGTTCACGCAGCACCTGGTCATCCAAAGACCCCGTCATTTCCTTTCTGTACCGGGCAATGAAGGGAATGGTGTTACCGGCATCCGTCAGTTCAATCACAGCCTGCACCTGCTGAGGCTTCAAATGAAATTCCTGGGCCAATATCTGAACAAAATCCATGTTTGTCATCCTCCTGAATCAGCATCTTTTTTATTATACCTTTTTTTCCATATCTTTTCAAGAAAAAAGGACAGGAACAAACGTCCCTGCCCCAAGATATTGTTATTTATTCCGCCATCTTTTTCACCGCTTCATCCCATGCGGCTTTCAGCTGAGGATCCGCCATATCCCCCAGTTCAAAGTAGGCATTTTTCATTTCTTCCGGCATTTCCGCCACCACATCCGGCTCAATGCCCACCTTGTGGACGGCGGCCCCGGAGGGGAGGTAATACTGGGCCACGGTCATCTGGAAGCCATCCGTGGAGTTTTCCGGCACAAAGCCATCCAGGGGGATCACGTTCTGAATCACGCCCTTGCCGAAGGTTTTGGTGCCAACCAGGGTGGCCCGGCCCAGATCGTGCAGCCCGCCGGAGAGGATTTCCGAAGAGGAAGCGGAGTTTTCATTCACCAGGAACACCAGGGGAATATCGTCTTTTCCGTCCTTGGTTTCCATGGGGTCTTTGTTGCCATAGCGGTCCATGCTGTAAGCCAGCATTTCCTTATCCAGGAACAAATCCGCAATTTCCATGGCGCCGTCCACCCAGCCGCCGGGGTTATCCCTTAGATCCATAATCAGGGCCTTGGCCCCTTCTTTTCGCAGCTGATCCAGGGCGGATTTCACTTCGCTCTGGCAATCCCCGGCGAATTCATACAGGGCGATATAACCCACATTATTTTCCAGCATCATGCTTTCCACCCGGTTCACATGGATGATGGCCCGGGGCATGGTGAAGGTGAGGTATTCGCCGTCCCGCAGCACCTCAATTTCCACTTCTTCGCCCACCTGGCCCCGCATCAAATCCACGGCTTCCTGCATGGAATAGGCGTTCACTTCAATATCTTCCACCCGCACCAGCATATCGCCCTTGCGCAAGCCGGCGGCCTGAGCCGGGGTATCCTTGAACACCCGGATGATGGTAACCGTATAATCCAGATAGCTGCCAAGCAAATTCAGCCCGATGCCGGCATATTCCCCTTCATCGTTTTCCCACAGGGTTTTCCAATCCTCGGGGGCATAGTAGAAGGTATAGGGGTCTTCCACCGCATACAGCATGCCCTGAATGGCTCCTTCCAGCAGCTTTTCTTTCTCCGTTTCTTCGTAATACCACATATCAATATACCGCAGAACGGAATCCAGCTTTTCATATTGCTTCAGCCGTTCATATTCCTCTGCGGAAATGGTAACCGTTTCCTGGGGAGATAAGAAGTTCAGCAGCCCGGCATGGGCCGTGGCCGTGACCAGGGAAATCATCAGCACCGCCGTCAGAAAAACAGCCAGTCCTCTTTTTTTCATCGTCGTTTCCTCCCGGGGCATTACATTTCTTTCTTGCCCGTTCCTTTATTTTGACCGCACTTGCGCATTTCAAACAAAATTTTGAAGGTCACCGCATCGTCAAACCGCCT
>JAZUQI010000390.1:0-4571 GCA_045605625.1 Clostridia bacterium | reverse complement strand
AAGCACACAGGCTTACACCCCCCAGGCCCCGGAAGCGTCCTCCCCCGTGAACCCCACGGAAGGGTATACCAACCTTTCGGATTTCTCCGCCCAGAAGGCCCAGAATACGCCTCGCCGCCGCCGGAGCGATAAATACGATTCCTGACCCATAAAACGATAAGGAGTTGCCCTGCTTTTCCGGAAGAAACGCCGGGAAAGCAGGCGGCTCCTGTTCCCATTTCATCCCATCATCAGGAGGTTGCCCCATGCGCATCCTATGTTTCTTGCTTGCTATCCTGCTTCTGTTCTCCGGCTGCGTGCTGGCCGAAGATACGGCCGCTGCCCCGAAAGAGCCCATGTCCGAATACGGTTCGGTGCAAAGCAATCTGGGGCAGGTGAACCTGCGGGCCAAGCCCTCCGCCTCTTCGGACAGGGTGCGGCTTTTGAATAATTACGATCAGGCCCGGATTCTGGATACCGTAAAGGGCGATGACGGCAAAACCTGGTATTACGTGGATTATAACGGCCAGCTGGGCTACATCCACGGGGATTATTTCCAGGTATTGACCCAGAAGGAATACGCCCTCACCCAGGGCGGCAGCCAAAGCTTTCTGGCCCCCGGCCAGCAGTTTTTCACCTACGATGAAGAAAACGTGATTCCCCCGGCCTATGAAGTGCCGGGCTATGTGAACCAGCTGCTTTTCATCGCCGAAAGGGAACTGGGCTATAAGGAAGAAACCAGCGGCGTCACCAAGTACGGCATCTGGAGCGGTGACAGCAAGGCGGAATGGTGCGCCGAATACCTGTGCTGGAGTGTGTACCAGACGGATAAACTCTATTCCACCCGGCTGTTTAACGCCATTTACCCCAATTATTCCGGCAACAACACCGGCCGGGATTGGTTCCTGGAACAGGGCCGCTATGTGGCACGCCGGGGCATGGTGCCCGGCTGGGGTTCCCAGTGGTACAAAGGGGAAAATACCCTGATGCAGGAAAACAGCTATATTCCCCAGCCCGGGGACTGGATTTTCCTCTCCACCGCCTCCACCGGCGATACCATCCACGTGGCCATGGTCACCCATTGCACCTATGACGAAAACGGAAACGTGCTGGTGCATGTATTGGAGGGCAATAACCCGGATCAGGTGCAGCGCAACACCTATGCCCTCAATTACTGGGCCATTCTGGGCTACGGCACCGTGCATGACGTGGCGGATATCACCCTGAAAAAAGGCCTGAAAGGCGAAAAGGTGAAGGCCCTGCAAACCCTTTTGTGTAAAGCCGGGTTCACCAGGGAACAATACATTACCGGCACCTACGGCGATATTACCGCCGAAGCCGTGGCCAATTTCCAGCGCACGGTGGGGCTGAACGCCACCGGCATGGCCAACCAGGAAACCCAATTGCAGCTGGCGGCCTATGCGGAAAAAATGCAGCAAACCCCCTGAACCAACCAAAAAGCAGGAATTTTCCCCGATACGTCGAAGAAAACAAGGTTAAACTTTCCATTATGGAACATGTAAAGAGGTGAACCGCATGCGGGATATGGTGCTGGTGCTGAATTTCGATAACGAAGCCAGCCGGATTATCACCAGAAAACTGCGTTCTGAACGGGTTCTGTGCAAAATTGTGCCGGGGAATATTCCGCTGGACGAAGTGGAGCGCCAATCCCCCATGGGCCTGGTGCTGGCCGGCGGGGTGAATGCCCCGGAGGAAACGCCGGATGAACGGCTGTTTGTGTGCGGCCTGCCGGTATTGGCCCTTGGCAGCGCAGCCGGCCTGCTTTTGCACGCCCTGGGCGGCCGCATGGGGGAAAACGCCATGGAAGGCGGCCTGTTCACCCTGCAATACCATCACCCCGTTCTGTTCCGGGATATGGAAGACGGGGATCGGATGATTCCCCCGGTGCAAAAGATGGATTTGCCCGGCAATGTGAACCTGATCTGCTCCTGCGACGGGCATCCCGTGGGCTTTGCCCACAGCCAGAAGCCCCTGTTCGGCTTCCAGCTGAAGGTGGAGCAAAGCGATACGGAAGCCTCCCTGATGCTGCGAAACTTTGCCCTGGATCTTTGCGGCTGCACCACCTGGTGGGATGACGATGCCTTCGTTTCCCGGGCCATGGAAGAAATTCGCCGCATCACCGGGGATGGCACCGCCGTTTGCGCCATGACCGGCGGGCTGGATAGCGGCGTCAGCGCCCTGCTGGGCTTCCGGGCCCTTGGCAAAAACCTGAAATGCATTTTTGTGGATACCGGGCTGCTTCGCAAAAACGAAGTTACCTCCTTCCTGAAATTTTATCAGGAGCAATTGGGCATGGATATTCTGTGCATCCGGGCCAAAGAACGCTTTTTGCAGGCCCTGCAGGGTGTTCAGGATCCCGTGGAAACGCGCCGGGCCATCGGGCTGACCATGCAGCAGATCCTCAACGAAGAAAAGCATAAGCTGGGCGCCTATCAGGCCCTGATTGCCGGCACCAGCTATAACGATATTATGTTCGGCAAGGGCGATAAGCGGCCGGTGTTAAGCGAAGATGTGCCGCTGATGGAGCCCGTCCGGGAATTGTTCAAGGATGAAATCCGCCGCATCGGCGATTATCTGGGCATTCCCCAGGATCTTCTTTCCCGCCAGCCCTTCCCCGGCAGCGGCCTGGCCCTGCGCATCATGGGGGAAGTGACGGAAGACAGGCTGCACACCCTGCGTGCGGCGGATCATATCTTCCGGGAAGAAATTGCGCTGAACCATGCGGAAAAGAAATTGTGGCAGTATTTTGCGGTGCTCTCCCCCCTGCCCGGGGCGGAAGAAGGCCACGTGATTTGCCTGCGCGCCGTGCAAACGGGGGATCAGCACATGGCCTACGCCGCCCGGCTGCCCTATGACGTGGTGGAAAGCACCACCCGGAGAATTCTGGAAACCCTGCCCCAGGTGAAGCGTGTGGTGTATGACCTGACCCCCAGCACCCACTACGCCGGCATTGAATGGCAATAAATACCGATGAACGATAAGAAGGAATAAACAGCATGCGAATTTCTCATCCTCAGGCCGCCTATCAGGGCGTGGCCCCCGAGAACGTATTTTTTGTGGCCAATGACCAGCAGGTGCAGATGGGCACCGGGTATGTGATTCCCTTTATGCAGGGGGAAATGTATCCGGAACAGCCGCTGCATCTTTACATGCAGATTGATGCCCAGCCTTCCGCCCGCTCCCTTCTGTACGGGGCGCTGCTGGCAAGGGCGGAGCAATTGCGCACCCAAACCCCCAACCTGCCTGTGCGGCTTTACAGCCTGGTGGCCCCGGAAAACCTGGATATGATGCATTTTTACCAGAACTGCGGCTTTAAGGATGATGACGGCGAGGATTTGTTCCGCTTCCCCCTGCCCCAGGGCTATCCAAGGGTGCCCATGGGCATGCAGTTCGCCTCCGTCCCCTTGCAGGATGAAATGAGCCAGACGGCCTTTTTGAACCGGCTGAACCAAAACCGCATCCAGCCCTTCACCCGGGATAACCTCACCCTCTGGATGCAGCAGCAGCATTTCATGGCCCTGGGCTTTTATAAGGGCGGCCTGCCGGTATGCGAATGCATCCTGACGGGCACCGGCCAGAACGTGACCTTGCTTATGATCTACACCAAGGCGGAATACCGCCGCCAGGGCATGGCCACCCAGCTGTTGGAAAGCGCCTTTAACCTGCTGCGGGAAAGGGGCGTCACCACGGTGTACACCCATGTGTTCCGCCGCCACACCCCCCAGGTGAAGCTGGTGCAGCACTTTGGCGGCCATTTCCTGCGCACCGTCACCGCCCTGCCGGGGATTGACCTGTAAGGGAATGAGGAATGTGGAATGAAGAATTCAGAATGAAGAATTCAGAATTGTGGTTTGTCAGTCCTTCATCTGCAACCAAATATCACAGGGGCGGCCATTGGCCTTCCTTTTTGTTGCGCTCTGTTTGTTATACCCTGCTTGTTCTTTCCCTCCATGGCAAATTCACACACAAAAAAGGAAGCCCGGCAAGGCTTCCTCTTTGCATATTTATGTTTGGCTATCGTTTGTCCGGCTCAGTCGTTCAGCCAGTCCAGTGCATCGGGGAAGGTGTAGTTCAGGCCGTTTTCCTTGCACCACTTGGCGGCATAAGAATCCCGCACCACGGTGAACTGCATATTTTTCGGGCAATCGGCAAAAGCATCTGTGCCGGTGCTTTCCAGACTCTCCGGCAGCGTGATGTCGGCGAGGCTGAAGCACCCGAAAAATGCACGATCCCCGATGCTGGTGAGCCCTTCCGGAAGCGTGATGGCGGTGAGGCTGCGGCAAGAGGAGAACGCATGATCCCCGATGCTGGTTAGCCCTTCCGGCAGTATGATGACGGTGAGGCTGTAGCAAGAGGAGAACGCACTATCCCCGATGCTGGTGAGCCCTTCCGGAAGCGTGATGGCGGTGAGGCTGTCGCAATCGTCGAACGCATAATCCCCGATGCTGGTAATACCTTCCGGCAGTGTGATGGCGGTGAGGCTCTTGCAAATGTAGAACGCATAATCCCCGATGCTGCGAATGCCCTTTGGCACCTGATATTCCGTTGCGGTAAAACCATAGGGATAGCAA
>JAZUQI010000389.1:0-12227 GCA_045605625.1 Clostridia bacterium | reverse complement strand
GGCTCACAGAACGACATGGCTACGATCCGACTTCAGGTGGAAATGAATGTGGAGACAAGACATTTGTTAGCATATGTACCTCAGGGGAATACGATTCTTTCTGGAACTATAGCAGAGAATCTTCGTATGGTTAAAGAGGATGCCACAGATGAAGAGGTGATAGAAGCTCTTAAAATCTCATGCGCATGGGATTTTGTAGAGAAACTTCCTAATCATATAGAAACAAATGTAGGAGAACGCGGGAGAGGACTTTCAGAGGGGCAGGCACAGCGTATTGCCATTGCCCGGGCGCTCCTTCGCCGCTCTCCCCTTTTGATTCTGGACGAAGCCACCTCCGCCCTGGATGAAGCAAGCGAAAAGCACATTTTAACTTCGCTGGCAACAAAAAATCGCACCAAAGCCCCTCTGTGCCTGATCATTACCCACCGTTCTTCCATGTTGCCTTATTTTGATCAGGTACTGCATCTGGAAAAAGACGGCAGCATGCGGATCACCTGATGCTTCAACACAAAAAGCCATACAGCGAAATACAGCTGCATGGCTTTTTTCTATGCTTTTTTAGGGATTACATATCTTCATCCTTCGGCGCATAATACCCCTTTCGGTAATAGGCAGAATACCTTTCGGACCGGTAATAATGATTGCGGCTGGTGAAAGAGCGGAAATCCACATTGTTCAGCACAGAACCCAGCACACGGCAACCGGTCTTCTGGATGGCCTTCACCACTTCACCGATATCTCTTCTTCTGCCCCGATTATAGCTGACCACGATCAATGCACCATCGCAATGTTTGGCCACTTCTACGGCATCCACAATCACACCGGCAGGAGGCGCATCCACAAGCACCACATCAAAATGCTGACGCAGGGTTTCCATCAAAATGCGCATCCGATCCAAGGATAAAAGCTGCAGCGAACCGCTCACTTCCCGGCCAATGGGCACTAAATAGGCATTTGGCACATTGGTTTGGTACACAATCTCATCGATTCCGCACATTCCTGCCAGATAATGAGCCAAACCATAATGCTCTTTCCCTGTGAAATGAATTTCATGCTGGCTCATAATCCGGGAACGGCGAAGGTCCGCATCCAGAAGAACCACTTTCTTTTGCAAGGATGACAAAGTGCGCATCAGATTGATGCTGGTAAACGACTTTCCCTCGTAGGCATACCGGCTGGTGATCATGATATTTTTGATATCCGTACCGCAGTAAAAAATATTTGTGGCCAAGGTATTATAGGCTTCATTACTGGCAAAATCCAGCGACGGAAGGTAACCAATTTCAAGACAAGGCACGCTTATGCCCCCTCTTCTTTTTCTTCAGTTGTTCCTTGCTTACGGCAGGAACAATGGCCAGGGTGGGAATATCCGCAGATTTCTGAATATGCTCCGGCGTACGGGGGCGATCATCAATAATGTGGAACACCACAAAGATGCCAGCCATCAGCACGCCGCCGATCAAAAAGCCTTTAAGTGCCTCCGTCGCCTTACTCACCCGGGAAGCAACGCTGGGCACCAGTGCGACAGAAAACACATTGGGTTCTTCCGAATCCATGGTTTGCAAAATGAAGGTTTTGGCTGCCGTGGCATAGGCATTGGCAAGGTCTGCCGCCAGCTGGGCATCGGGGTTGCGCACCGTAATGTACAGCACACGGGTATCTTCCGGGTTGGAAATGCTCAACATGCCCTGCATCTGGCCATAACTATAATTCAGCCCCAGCTGAGAGCGCACCATTTCATGCACTTCCCAGGTGCGGAACACTTCTTCATAGTCCATGGTGAGCATGGAACCCATCTGCAAGTCGGCTACATTCAGCGCTGTTCCCTGATTGCCTACGATATACAATTTGGAAGTGGCGCTATACATGGGGATTGCCTTTGACGCATTGGCCCCCATGATGATGGCCCCGATCAGGGCGACGATGATAATGTAGTGAATTTTGCTCAGCACCCAGAAAAACAATTCCACCAAATCAATTTCAAACGCTTTGCTTTCTTCGTTTTCCTGCGGCGTATTCTGATTTTTTTGTTGCAGCGCATTGGCCAGCGCATCCACCAGCACCTGTTGGTTTTCCGGCAAAAGCGGCGCTTGTGCATCGCCGTTTGCCGGCTTTTTTTCAAGTTGATCGTTTCTCATGGTATTCCTCGAATTATTCCTCTAAGGGTTCACTCATCAGAAGCAGCAGCGCAGCCTCTTCCATCATCGTGGGCAATACGGAAGAACTGAACGTAATATCCACGCCTCTTTCCGTCCATTCCGCACGAAGGGGCATCCAATGGAAAATGGTTTTATCCACTTCATCCGGGATGCCAATCAGCGCAATCATGGCCTTTTCCTTGCAAAACGGCGTGGGGAACAGAAACGTTGCCGTCACATCCCCATAAGGCTGCTGATAATCCACCGCCATAACCTGCGTGATTTCATACGGCAGAAGGGCATCCACATCCGTATCGCGCAGAATCAGTATGGTTTCCTGCACGGTTTCTTCATCGAAATAGCGGATGGGAACATTCTCCGGCCGAATGAAATATTCCGTCAGTTCTGCCAGTTCCCATTCAATGGGCTTGGATTTGGGCACAATGATGATTTTGCAATCCACCACTTCGCCCTGTTCGTTGCGCACCTTATCATCCGTTACAAAAACGATATCCGATGCATTCTTGCTGGGAACAAATTCTTCTTTCGACGTGGAAGAGGAATTTCCTTCTTCCCCACCGTCACCTGGTTTTATGGCCAGCAGGGCAAATAAGGTTTCTGCACCGGCGTACCGCTTTGCCACTTCCTTCGGCAAAGCAAAACGAATGATATTATCTTCTTCCGTTTGCTCAAATACCTGTGCCGGCAACGGTTTCCACTCGATTTCTTCCTCCGTTTGGCGGCCCAGCACCGGAAGCACCAGCTGGCCTTTTTTATAATCAATGTACATGTGCATATCCACCAGCACATCCGCATCCAGCTGCATTTCTTCCGGCAGCAGGGACATAAATTCCGGCATATACAATGCATCCGGATCCCCGTTGATGATTTCTGCCATTTCCTTCTGTACATCCTCCGGGAAATAGCGTGCCGGGGGCTGTTCGTCCACCCCCACAAAATCAAAAATTTCTTTCAGGGTATCCACGGTAAGCTGCGTAGGCTCCATGACGGTGACAATGCAGGGAACGGGGTCTTTTTCCTCCGGTTGATACCTGGCATCAATTTTTTCCACGTTTTCCTGGGTGGGGTTGGCAGGGGCCAAAGAATACGTGCTGTTTTGCACACCGGCAGCCAGCCCCGGAACAGAAAGCAGGCTCATTATTAACGCCACTATCAGCGCCATTATCCGCTTCATCGGCCAGCCACCTCCTTCATTTCCACCAGGAAAATATCCCGAATCATTCGCTTCAGTTCCGTCTCGTTCACCCGGAATTCCATATAGCCATCCTTACCAATGGCATGCTCACCCTTCAAATCCACAATGGGCAATTGCTCATAATGTTCCAGGGCGTACGTTTGGCGGCTGATCCAATCAGCATCCAAACTGGTGTACAAATGATCCCCCAAATCCTCAAACAAGCTCAGCACAAACCCTGGGTCTTCCTGTGTTCTTTTTCGGAACAAATCCGCTAAGCTTTCCAAAAAGACCCGCTGACGATCCATACGTTGGCGGTTGGTATGATCGCCCACTTCCTGGCGGCTGCGGACGAAATATTCCGCCTGCTTGCCCTGCAGCGTGATTTGAGTTCCCTGAACCATGGCCGGATCCAGATGGGAAAAGTCTTCTTCCAGCGTGACGGTGACCCCGCCCAGCGCATCATTCAGCATGGCAATGCCCGTCATATCCATAATCAGGTATTGATCCACCGGGATGCCCTGCATCAGGCGTTCCACCGCCCAGATGGTGTTATTGCAATTTTGTTCATTGCTGCTGCTAAATGCATGGGACAGGCAAAGCTGCATCCGGTTCACCCCGGCCGAATGGCCAAAGGGGCTGTATACCTTCACATCCGTTACCGTATCACGATCAATATGGATGGGGGTTATCGTACGATGATGACGGTCAATGGACAAAAGCATCAGAAAGTCCGCCTGGCCCCCTGCCCGGAACACCGTTTGTGCCGCAATATCCTCTTTATCCACGCCCACCACCAGAATATTCGTAAAATAATTTTTATAGTAGGCGTATTCTTCCTGATCCACAATCATGGTCATGCTGGGGGCAAAGCGGCCTTCCAGGCTGCCGTATGCTTCCTGCTGTGTTGGCAAAGGTTCATCCAGCAAGCTGCTGATGAAATACACCGCACAGCCAATAACCATCAGGCCAACCACCGCCAGCACGGCAATGAGCAAAATCTTGATCCGCTCCGGACGATTTTGCTCTTGCTCCCATCTTCTCATCGGCATCCTCCTGTTCTGTGAAATTTCCCTCAGCCTTGCAGTATTTTTTTCGGTGCAAGGCAGCACAGCCTTTCAGCCGTTTCCCTGCCCCAATTCTTTTCCAGATAAGCGGCGCATTGCCCCATAAGGCAAGGCCGATGCCGGGTATCGTGGGCATCGGATGCCACCACATCAATCCATTCATTGGCCATGGCCCGGGAAACCCATTTGCGCATCAGGAAATTTCCGGGGTTCAGCAGGGTTTCTACATTCACCTGAATCAAGATACGGTGGTTTTGCCGAAGATGGTTCATCCCATCCCCAAACCGCAGGCAGCGGTATCGTTCCCCGTGGGCCAATACCATGGTGCTGCCGGTATTGGCAATGTGAACAGCCGCCCGGCAAATGCCATCCAAACTGACGTGAGGATGAAACTCCACCAGCACATAATGCCCGTTGCCCAAACGTGGAATTTCATTTCGGTACAGCATGGCAGGGGTCATGGTGGTGTAGTAAATTTCCGCCCCCGGCAACAGCAAAAGGGGCAAGCCGGCCTTGTGCACATACTGCTGCGCCTTATGAAAACTGCGCTGATACTGCGCCCAATCAAAGGCTGCCATCCCCGGATGGATATGGGGCGTAGCCGCCATGCAGCCAATGCCCTCTGCCGCAGCGGCATCCAGCATCCGCATCATTTCTTCTTGGGTTTGAGGGCCGTCATCCACCTGATACAAAAAATGGTGATGAATATCCACGTATTGCTGCATGCCGGCCCTCCCTTCTTTTGCTTTCGCTTTTCCCGTCCCTGCCGAAAATGGCTATTGACAAGAAATGCCTTTTCCTGTAAGCTTACCTTATCCGAAAACACCATGAATGAATAAGGAATGTTTATGAAACGTAATGTACTGAATGCAGCCATCTGGCTTACTGCCGGTGTTTTGCTGATTTTGCTGTTTCGGGTTTTAAGCGCAGAATCGCCTGCCACCATTCCGCCGCCCATTCGTGCCAGCCATCCCCAGGAGATGGCCCTGATGATTCAGGAGCGGCAGCGGCTGGAAAAAGAGCTGCAAAACCTGGATCAGGAAAAGAAAAATGCCAGTTCCGGCCCCACTTCCATTTTTGTGTTGCTTTGCACATCGGATGAAAAAACCATCCAGGAAGCCGGCAAAATGATGGATTTGCTGCACTTACCTGCCCTGCTTGGCATATCCGAGAAAATGCTGGAAACCTGGCAGGCGGAAGGCGTGCCGGATTATGTGACGGAACGCACCTTAAACGGCTGGGAAACCTGCCTGCTGCTGGAAAAAGCGCCGCCCCAGGAAATGCAGGATGCCCTTTCGCTTTTGCAGCTTCCCCCGGCTATTGTTGCCTATGATACGCCGGCCAATGAACGGCCCCTCTCCCCAGAAGAACTGCTGCAATGCGGCATATCCATTCTGGTGGAAGATGAATTGAACGTGAAACAAAAGCAGGATCATCTGTGGCGCATTGGCTCCATCGGCAACATGAACGGCGATGGCATTTACCTGTATGAGCAATTCCGAAACACCGGTGCTGCGCTGGTGAATGTGATTGGCCATTACCGGGCCGATCAGACCTATGTGAAAGAAAACCTGGAAGGGCTATTGGAATTGATCCGGGAAGACAGCCAGCTGGGCTCCGTGCAATGCCTGCACCTGGAAGCCAGCCATTACTATCACCAGCAATTCATGGAAAGAATGCTGCTGGCCCAGGAGCAATGGGAAACAAAAAGAACTGTGCTGGAAAATGAACTGCAAACGGTGATGGACAAAATCACCGAAGCCTCCATCCTCTTGAATCACTGATCATGCTGCCGTTTTTTCATTGAACCGGCAGTTTTTTCTTTATCTATTGTGTATCATACAACAATTGAATCTGTTCGTCAACTGCTTCTATTTGTATATCCAGCATTTCCAGATGATTGCGCATTTCTTCTTCCAGGGCGGAGCTGCCCTGCAGCACGCCCTGGCGATACGCAATGGCATTTTGGAGGGTTACCACCCTCAGCTGATCTTCATTTTGCCAGTTCACCAGTTTTTCCAGCATGCTGCGGAACAAGCGGCGGTAACCGCCATCCCACATGATTTCGTTTTTCACCTCCAGCACGATGCTGCCGCCGCTTACACAAAGGGCTTCCACCTTTTCGCTGGTATCATCCAGATGCCATGCAACGGAAGCCGGCAGCCACACATCGTTTTCCCGGATGGTGGTGTGCCGGTTTTGCTCATTCCCGTCCTCCCCATGATGCACCAGCGCCTTTAAGTTCATCTTGCGGGCCTGCACCAGCAAATCATCATTCAGCAGCCCTTCCGGCACATACACCGAAAGAGAGGAAGGCAAATGGGCCAAATTCATAAACCGGTTCATTTTTTCCATCCATTGAGGAAGCTGTGTTTTTCCATCCCACAAAAGGCAAATTTCCCATCCTGCCTTTTCCAGCCTCCGCCATTGCTCAAAAGAAATGCAGCCTTCCGTTCCCGGATGAAAATCCAGCCCAAAGGCCACCATGCCAACCAAACCATTTTCTTCCATCAGCGGCACCACAATATCCATAAACACGGCATCCGGCTGAGTGAACAAAAGCGTTGCCGTGCCCATGCCCTGAATACGCTTTACATATTCCCGCTGCATCTTATCCCGCTGCTTATACAGATCCGATTTTTGCATCACCAGCGGCCCGGCCAGGTGCTGGTTCGCAGCCTGAGCGGATGGGTTCCCCTGCGCCTGTTCCATCTGCAGCACATAAGAAAGCCCCGCTGTCAAAACCCCAATCACCAGCAAAATCAACACCGTGTGAAGCCAACGTTTATCGCTCATTGCTTTCCTCCGCACGCTGCATTTTTCTTTGCTTCTTCCAGGGCGCACTCCAGCTTTTCTTTGTATTTTTCCTTCCAGATGATGCATTGCTGGGCATCGCAGCCAAAGAAATCATGGGTATCCTGCAGCGCCATGGCCCGGCATCCGCCGCCGCAGGTATAGCGATGTTCGCAGCCGCCGCAGGTTTCATTCCGGGCAAACAAATCCTCCGTGCGCAGGGAAACAAAATCCATAAACGTGCTGTTGCCAAGGCAAGCCGCAAGCCCGTTTTCCAGAATCAGAGGGAAATGCCGCTGCTCCTCGCACATGGCCATGGGCATACAGGGCAGCAGCCGGCCATTTGCAGAAATATAGGGCGAAAACCGGGCGGTGGAGCACAAATACCGTGACTTTGCAGCAGGCTTACAGACTGCCGCATGCACCACACGGCATTCGTCCTGGGGATGCAGCAGGGCTGCGCCGTTCAGCGTCACCGGCATGGGCCGCCCGTCCCGGAAATAGGCCGGGAAATAAGCCATAACCGCTTCCAGATATTCCCGATCATCCAGATTGTTACCCTCATGGTTCTTTTGCCACAGGGGGCTCATGGTGATGCCGCTGATATTCAGGCCTTTGACCCCCAGGGCAGCCAGCCTTTTCACCGTATCCGGCAAAACAGCCGCATTACCTTTATGCAGACACATCCCGGCATATACTTGGAACCCCTTTTCGATGCACAGCTTCATGGCCTTCAGCGTTTTTTCTTCCGCCCCTTCCACGCCCCGCATCCAATCATGCCAGCCGTCCACACCATCAAAACTGAAGCAAAGCCGGGGCTGCACATGCCTTTTTTCCAGTTCCAGAAGGAATGCTTCATCCACGAAAAAACCATTGGTGTAGATTTGCGACAGGTATATATCCTTTTCACACAGCCGGTCAACCAGCTGCCAGAAATCCAGCCTGAGAAGGGGTTCGCCCCCGGTGAGTTCCACCTGCATCACGCCGCATTGTGCCATTTGATCAATCAGCGTCAGGGCATTTTCTGTGGAAAGGCCATTTTCCGTTTCACAAGGCCCATCCACAAAGCAATGCTTGCACCGGGCGTTGCAAGCCCCGGTTACGGACCACATCACGCTTTGAATAAACCGGTTATCAAAATAGCAATACCGCTGCCTGTCCCTCAATGGCAGCGGCTTATTATGCGCCGATACAATGCCCTTGCGAATAAATGCCTGCAGGGCATCCCGCTCCGTTTTCTGAAGCCCTTCTACATCAAAAGGCGTTTCGCCATCGCACAAAACCAGCAGGCTAAGCTCCGCCGGTTTCAAGGGTGTGGCTTCGTTTCCCGGTTTCTTCACCAGCATACCGGTGGCATTCTGCCATCCCCTCAGGGCATAGGACGATGCCAGACGATAATACATACCGCTTCCCCTCCGGCTTACCACTCACTCCAATAATTGGCATAGGTTTCCGAAGTTTTGCCGGCCTGGCCGTTCTGGAAACCATATTTGCTGCCTTGCTTATAGCAATTTTGATGATGGCTGTTGCCCTGATACTGGCAAAAGCCCAAAGGATCCTCCGGGTCATAGGCGCTGGACGTAACCACATCTCCATTATGAAAGAGAATCACCTTTGCCTCAGCCTTTTCGTACTTCATGGTTTTCCTTCTTTCCCTTGACGGCCTTCCCGGCCCATCCCCTCAGCCGCAACCACAGCCGCAGCAGGGGCAATAACTTTACATATAATTGATATCTTGCCGTATGAACGGAGCAATAGGGGCTGTTCAGCCGCCGGTGGTATCCTGCCATCACGCCGATGACCCAGGATATTTTGATTTCTTCTTTCGTCAGCTGATAATCCCCCTGCACCAGCCACCGTTTCCCCACTTGCACCAGCCGATGCAACGCATACTGCCCATCCGGGCGAATGTACAAAACCACATCATTTCTCCGGCACGGGCCGTCTATCTTTTGCACCAGCACCGTACTTTCCCGGGCACGCAGCATGGGCTTCATGCTGATGCCCACCGTTTGGATTACAGCCGTCCCAGTTTCCTCCAGCACCTGCCGGAGGGATTTTTCTTCCATTTTTTATTCTCCCTCCAGGGCAAAGCGTATGGTTTGGATAAATTCTTCCAAATCCCTTTCGGCCATTGCAGGTTCCAAATCCTCATAACGTTCCAGCATTTTCTGCACCAGGGCCGCCTTTTCAATGCCGTTTTGCATTTCCTTCCACAAAAACACCCCGGCATCGTTCAGGCGAATCATGCCGTTGAATTCTTTTCCGGCTTCACCCACCGCCACGGCCACATGGGCATTCATCATCTTCCGCAGCAAAAACCCCTGCTTGATTTTCAGCATCCGGGCACCTTCCTCCATCCTTCCAGGGCCACTTGTGCCGCCTGTTCATCCGGGCGGCAATACAGCAAATAGCACGGAACACACATCAATAGCTTTTCCACCAGCGCAAGCAGCCTTTCCATTTTTTCTGCCTGCAAAGGCATCAACACCTGATGGAAAATGCGCTCCAGGGCCTGCTCTGCCTGCATAGGCACCAGGCGGTTTTCCTCCGCCTTTTCCAGAAAGCACAGGGCTTTCACCGGCGCTTTTCCGTTGCAGCCCAGCCTCTCCTTCCCCTGCCAGGGGGATGAATACACCATCAGTTTATCTTCTTCAAAGCCAAGCAGGGGTTTATCCCCGTTAATCACCCGCACCGTATCGCCAAATGCCTTTTGCCATAAACGGATATGGGTGGTTTTCCCGGCGCCGCTTTTTCCCAGAAACAAATATCCGGCGCCATCTTTCTCAACAGCCGCCGCATGCAGCATCAGCACGCCCTTTTCCAGCAGGCTTTCGCTTATCTTCCTGCACAGGCATATCCCCTCGCCATAAGCTGGCACAACGGATTCCCTGCGGCATTCTTCCTCCGTAACCGCCACGCAAAAGGCCGGCGGTTCATTCTCGTCCGAGAGGAAAGCGTCAAATTGCTTCCGCACAGCATCATAGCGGTTATCTATCTGAATACATACCCCGGCCAACTTCACCTGAAACATATTCCGTTACCCCATGCCGTATCGCCGCAAGAATTGCAGCCTTTCCCGGCTGCTTTTCAGGCTGCGAAGCGGCGTTGTTTTTCCCAGCATCATCTTTGCGCCCCTGATCCACCGCCTTGGATAAAGCAACAGCCATTTCAGCGGCAGATCGGCATACGCCGGATGCGCCTGCAACAGGTTTTCCCTGGGCGGAAACACCATGCGCCACAGGGCCTTGACGGGATGATGATCGGCTTCGATGCTGCTGTTTGTCATCACCGAAGCTACCACAGCCGTGGAATTGCGCTTTCCCAGCACGCCGCCATCCAGCATAAACGCCAGCAGTTCTTCCGGGCACAAAGCACTTCCCTTTTCCGGCAGCGAAAAGCCAAGATACCGATTGGCAATGAACACCAAATCCCGGTACAGCGGCATCAGATGGCAGGCTTCCAGCGCCGTATACACTTCCTCTTGTCGAATCTCCCCGGCATATCTTGTGTAATACACCGCCAGATCGGCCAGCGGCCGGATGCCGAACCCCAAGCTGTAAAAATGCTTTACCAGATGGAAAATCAGCAGCAAATAGTGATCCGTGGGGCACAAGGTGAACACCGTCCGGCCTTTCCACATCATCGGAACGGCCCGGCCATGGGCGCCGTCAAAATAGGCATCCATCTGCCGGAAAACGGCATTTCCAAGGCCAATGGGGCGCACGTGCAATTCCAGCATGTTGCCGTTTTCATCTTCAAACAACACATGGTGAACTCCTTCCGCATGCGCAGGCTTTGCCTTGGCTACAGCCTTGTATCCGCACGCCTCCAGCACATTCCACGCTGCCGAAAATTCCCGGGAGGAAATCAACAAATCTTCATCCCCGGAAGGGCGCAGCCTTCCCGTTTCACCATATGCCGCCCGGCAGGCCATTCCCTTCATCACCAGCGGATGCAATCCTGCTTCCTGCATTTTTCCAAGCAGCCAAAGCAGCCGTGCTTCCCGCTTTTCCTGGGTCAAGGTATAGCGCACCGCCTTTTGCAGCACACGTTCATACTGTTCCCAAGCGCAAAACACCGGCATTTCCGCCATCTTTTCGCTAATCATGGCATACACATGCTGCCGGTCTGCCATGGCCAGCACATCAGCCCACAATTCCATTGGAATCATCGGCATGGGACGCTGCTGCAACGCCGAGCAAAAGACGGCAATAAATGCTGTTTTTTGATCCATCGCCATCCATACCACCCTTTGCTTGCAACTTGGCCCAAGTCACCAGTATTATATTATCAAATATGTCAATGAATGTAAATAGTGATTTGGACTTTTCCACATTTTCCTTCTATTTTAAAATGCACATATCGTCAGCAGCAAACGATCATCATAAACCCCAGAATACCTGCCATGCGCCGGTACATTATTTTTTTGTTTTTTCTGTTCCTTGACAGTCAGAAAAAGGTTCCTTTCCGTATTCTTGCAATTTCCTTCGCCCCCCCATATTTCTGCATGCGCATCGCTCAAATATGCTCCTTCCAAAAGGGCTGAAAACCGGATTTTTCAGCGACCATTTAGCGACCAAATTGGCGACCAAATTGGGGGTTTTTGAGCCCTTTTTTTGGTGTTTGGGGAGGAAGGGGAAACAAAACAAAAAAACACGGAAACCCTTGTAAAATAAGGATTTCCGTGCTTTTTACTGGAGGCGCAGTCCAGATTCGAACTGGAGCATAAAGGTTTTGCAGTGCTGCAAGACGCTTTTTGCCCCTCCGGAAATGCCCTTATTGCATCAAATGTCTCCCAACTCCCCAAAAGGAGAAAGCCTTCCCTTTTCCCGCTTGGCGACCATTTGGCGACCAAATGCTTTTTACCGCTTTAGACCCGATACAGACCCTTATTCTAATTTCCTCTCCCTTGGGAAAGGTTCAAAGAAAGTATAGCATATATCCTGTAAGCGAAACCAGAGCATCTCTTTTACATCTTTTCAACTACTTTCATACATCCATCTGACAATCAAATATCATCTTCCAAACATC
>JAZUQI010000388.1:0-5315 GCA_045605625.1 Clostridia bacterium | reverse complement strand
AATCAGCGATTTCCCTTTCCAGTTCGCTGTGCAGGGATTTTTCGCCGGCCAGCAGGCGGCTGCCGGAGGCGGAGGTGCCGGATTCATCGATGGCCTTCTTGGCGGCTTCCTTGGTTTCCGGCCGGCCGGACATGCCCACATAATTGTAGCTGCCGAAGTTCAATACCTTCTGCCCGGCCATGTTGGAGGTATCCAGCAGGGGGGAATCGTGGCAGACGAAGTAGGGGTTTTCCATGCCGCTTCCAAGCAAATTTTCCTGGCGCTTTTGGAAAGCGATGTATTCCGGGCTGTCTTCAAAGCGGGTGATGGGGGTAACGGGGCCTTCTTCGGCCGGGGCAGCGGCGGTGCCGCCCTGCTGCTTTTTCAGGATCAGGGCGGTGAGATCATTCACCGTGGTGCACATGCCGTATTCTTCCACGGGAATCAGAATGCCCATGTTTTCTTCCAGTTTCAGGCTCATGCCCAGCACCTGCAGGCTGTCGCCCCCCAGGTCGTCAATGAAGTGGGCATCATCCTTGATTTCGGAAACATCCATATCCAGGGTTTCGGCGTAAATCTGGCGGATTTTTTCCTTCACGGCGTTAAATTCCGCACTTTGCGGCACGGGGGCGGCGGCCACGGCAGCGGCTGCTTCTTCCTGCACCGGGGCGGCATCGGAAATGACGGCGGAGGAAAGATCCATTTCACGGAAGGCCAGGGAACCATCCACGATGGCGGCCTTCAGGGCAGCACGCTTGATTTTGATGCCGTTGGCATTGGGCAGCATTTCCCCGGTGACCAGCACCCGGTTGAGCCGCTTCAGGGTGGGGAGGGCGCTGTTTATCTTTTTCACCCGGCCCAGCAGGGGCAGCAGCACGTCATCGTTCTGCCAGTTCTTGCCGGCGTTGATTACCAGCGTGATATCTTCATATTTACTGTTCTTTTCTTTCAGGGTGGGGGTGCCCAGCACGCAAATCTGATCCGCCCCTTCCAAGAGGCCCAGGGCGTTTTCAATTTCATCCGGGTACACGTTTTCGCCGGATTCGTTGATGATGATATCCTTGGTACGGCCTTCCACGTACATGCGGTTGCCTTTTTTCAGGCGCACCACGTCCCCGGTGCGGTACCAGCCATCGGCATCCAGATCGGGGGGCAGCATTTTGCCGTCCACCAGCCGGCCCGTGTGCACGGTGTTGCCCCGGATGTACATTTCGCCCACGTTGGGGTCATCCCCGGTGGGTTCCACCTTATATTCCGCACTGGACAGGGGGCGGCCTACGGAGCCGGAGGTGCGCTTCATGATGCCGTTGCCGGTTTCCACGCTGGTGATGCCCGTTTCCGTCATGCCAAAGCCGGATACGGCGTAATACCCCAGGGCGGACAGGGTGCGCATATGCTTGGAGGGGGTATGGCTGCCGCCCAGGATGATGCACTTGATATCCGGGCCAAGGATTTGGGAAACCACATTGCGGAACATGAATTTCCGGGCGAATTCCAGCCCCAGCCGGGAATTGACGGATTGCAGGGCCAAAGAGGTGCCCTTCATGGATTGGAAGGCCGCCCGCTTGAACCGCTTTTCCTTGGCCACTTTTTTGTTCAGGGCCACGGAAAGGTTATTGGCCAGCAGGGGAACGGCCAGCAGGTGCGTCACATGGAAGCGGCGGGCGGTTTCCTGAATGGTTTTGGGGCTGCGGTCCTTGAGGAAAATATTTTCATAGCCAATGAAGTGAATCCACTGCATGCACACCATGAAGCCGAAAATATGGTGGAAAGGCAGGAAGGCCAGGTTCCGGTTGGGCTTATCGTTGATGATGCGCTTATTGGAGTGGTACAAAAGTTCGCTGTTCAATACCTGATTGCAGATGGCTGTTTCATTATAAACGAAAATGCGGCTGGTGGAGGTGGTGCCGGAGGTGCACAGGGCCACCATGGTGCCAAAGGCGTGGGTAAAGCCGGGGGCAGCCGGGGCGGCCTTCAGTTCATCCAGGGTGATTTGCACGTACTGGGCCGGCAAGCTGCGCTTATTTTTCCCAATCACCGCCACGGCGCCGGCCTGGGAAAGCATATAGGCCGTCATTTCATCGGAGAGGGTATAGTCCAATAGCAGGGCCTGATGGCCGGATGCCATAATGCCCCAGAAGGTGGAAAACCAATCCGGGCAGGTATCCAGCTGCAGGGCGATGAACTTGCCGTCCGTTTCATCCGAAAGCACGGTGTTGATATGATGGGCCACGGCCATAGTGCGGGCCTTGTTTTCAGCATAGGTGATTTGCTTTTCCACGTCCCCTTCCAGGTAACGGGCGGCCACTTTATCCGGATTGGAACAAATGATGGAAAACAGGTTTTCCAAGGTCATATTTTGCTGCAGCTTTTTGCTTCTTGCTAAAATTTCGTTCATGTAAACAGTCCTCTCTTCTTTATTGGACAGGCTTTATCTTCTTTTTGTAATAGGAGGCAATGAAAGCGGAAAACAGCTTCACCGGCAGCACATCGTGGAGCATCACCGCCAGGTGCTGGTCCCACTTGGCAATGCACATTTTGCCGGGCAGGCGCTTTCTTTTCAGGGCACGGGCCACCTTTTTGCCAAGGGCCTTAGGGCTGCTGCCGTTTTCTTCATCATGGGCAATCACGGCGGTGCCCTTCTGATAGGCATCCCAGTAGGGGGATTGGGGCGTCATGCGCTGGCCGTGGCGGCGGTATTTGGCGCTTCCGGATTGATGATCTCCCGGGCGGACGGCCATCACCTGAATGCCAAAGGGCTTTGCCTCCATCCTGAGGCATTCCAGATACCCTTCTATGGCGTGCTTGCTGGCGGTATAGGCCCCTTCAAAGGGAATGCCAAGCAGGCCGTTGATGGAGGAAAAGGCCACAATCTGCCCCTTTCCCTGTTCACGCATCAGGGGCATCACATGCCGCACCATCCGGGTGAGGCCAAAGAAATTGGTTTCCATCACCAGGCGGATTTCATCATCGGTATAGGTTTCGCAGGCCCCAAGGTTCAATACCCCGGCGCAATGAACCAGCACATCCGGCGCACCGGTAATCTTCAGGGCCGCTTCCACGAATTGCATCACGCTTTCCTCGCTGGTCACATCCAGGGGCAGGCAGTTTGCATCCGTGCAGTTTTCCGCCTTGGAATAGGAACGGGCCCCGGCCACCACCTGGAAGCCGCTTTGCCTCAGCGCCATGGCCGTATGCAGGCCCAGGCCGCTGGATGCGCCGGTGATCCACACGCTTTTTGCCATGGTTTCCCCCTCCAAAGTTGAAAAATCAACTATGATTATAACACGGTTTGTGGTATAATGCAATCACCCCGGCAAAATGCCCGGGGACGGAATACAGAAAAAACACAAAATGAGGCAGAATTATGGCAGATGTGATCTTACTTCCCGGAAAAGAAAAGCGTGTATTTGGCGGCCATCCCTGGGTGTTTCGCAGCGATATTGCAAGAACCAAGCATGATCCCCAGCCCGGGGATACGGTGCGGGTGACGGCCTCCAACGGCCGGTTTCTGGCCATGGCGGTGTATAACCCCAAATCCCAGATTGCCCTGCGGATTTTAAGCCGCAAAGATGAAAAAATTGACGATGATTTCATCCGGGGCCGGGTGAAAAGGGCCATTGATTACCGGCGTACCTTTGCGGATCTGAAATCCTGCCGGCTTATTTTTGCGGAATCCGACGGCCTGCCGGCGGTGATCGTGGATAGCTTCGGGGATGTGCTTTCCATGCAGATGCTGTGCCTTGGCATGGAAAAATATAAGGACGTGATCTGCGATACCTTAATGGAAGAGATGCACCCCATGGGCATTTATGAACGGGGGGACGTGCCGGTGCGCACGCTGGAGGGCCTGCCCCTCACCTGCGGCACCCTCCGGGGCGAAGTGGCGGATAAGGTGGAAATCGTGGAAAACGGCGTGAAGTTCTCCGTGGATGTGAAGAACGGGCAAAAAACCGGCTTCTTTCTGGATCAGAAGGAAAACCGGGCGGCCATTGCCCCCTTCGTGAAGGGGAAAACGGTGCTGGATTGCTTTACCCACACCGGCTCCTTCGCCCTGCATGCGGCCCGGTATGGGGCGGCAAAGGTGGTGGGGGTGGATATTTCCGAGTTTGCCTGTGCATGCGCCCGGGAAAACGCCGCCCTGAACGGCTTTGACCAGGTGGAGTTTGTGGCCGCCAACGCCTTTGATTACCTGAAGGAGCAATGCGCCGCCGGAAACCAGTTTGACGTGGTGATTCTGGATCCCCCGTCCTTCACCAAATCCCGGGCCAATATTGATGCGGCCACCAGGGGCTATAAGGAAATTAACCTCAGGGGCATGCAGTTGGTGAAAAACGGGGGGTATCTGGTAACCTGCAGCTGCAGCCAGCACATCCTGCCGGATATGTTTTTGAACATCGTAAAATCCGCCGCCCAGGATGCCCGGGTGAATTTGTTCCAGGTGGAATACCGCACCCAGGGGAAGGATCACCCCATTTTGCCAAGCGCCATCGAAACGCAATATCTGAAATGCGGCATTTTCCGCATCGATAAGTAAACAGATACAGTAAAAAGACGGCCCTTGTCCTTGACATTCGGCCCATAAAATGGTATCTGTTGAAACAGATGCTGTTTCGTGAAGAAAGGATGATTGACGTGAGCAATCGTAGAATGGAAACCAAGTGCGTGCAGGGCGGCTACACCCCCGGCAACGGCGAACCCCGGCAGATTCCCATCATCCAGTCCACCACTTTCAAGTATGCCACCAGCGAGGCCATGGGCCAGCTGTTTGATCTGGAAGCCAGCGGCTATTTCTATTCCCGGCTGCAAAACCCCACCTGTGATTATGTGGCGGCCAAAATTTGCGAAATGGAAGGCGGCACCGCCGCTATGCTGACATCCTCCGGCCAGGCGGCCAATTTCTTTGCCATCTTCAATATTGCCAATAACGGCGATCATGTGGTATCCACCTCCGCCATCTATGGCGGCACCTATAACCTGTTTGCCGTCACCATGAAGCGCATGGGCGTGGATTTCACCTTCGTTTCCCCGGATTGCACGGCGGAAGAACTGGAAGCGGCTTTCCGGCCCAACACCAAGGCGGTGTTTGGCGAAACCATTGCCAACCCGGCCCTGGCCATTTTTGATTTTGAAAAGTTCGCCACGGCGGCCCATGCCCACGGCGTGCCGCTGATTGTGGATAATACCTTCGCCACCCCCGTCAACTGCCGGCCCTTTGAACATGGGGCGGATATCGTTACCCACTCCACCACCAAGTATATGGATGGCCACGGGGCGGCGGTGGGCGGCTGCATTGTGGACAGCGGCAAGTTTGATTGGCTGGCCCATGCGGAGAA
>JAZUQI010000387.1:0-2289 GCA_045605625.1 Clostridia bacterium | reverse complement strand
GATTGAAAATCAGCTAAAGCTGTTTTTCAATCGGAGCATCACATTTACTGTAAAAATGGGTTTGCAGCCTCTTAAGCAGAAGCTGCAAACCCTATTTTTACGGCCGTAAATTGATAGAGGAAGCGCCATGGGCGCTCCTCGGGGCGGCAAAGCTGCCCCTGCGGATTACACATGAAGGGGCTGTGGCCCCTTCATACATCCCCGGGTTTGTTTTTTTTGACACGCTGAACCCGGCAAGGCATAGGCTTTGCCGGGTTTCTTTTATTCCGCCAAATTTTTTCCTTTCCTCCCTTTGAAACCTTTTGCCCCTCCCCTGCGTCTAATAAATGACTTAAGTCCAATTCACAAAAGGAGCCAACAGCGTGGAAAACCAGGAATTCACCGGCATCCTGCTTGGCATGACAGACACCCTGTACCGCATTTGCGCTGCCCAACTGCCCCAGATGGCAGACAGGGAGGATGCCGTTCAGGAAACCCTGCGCAAGGCATGGGAAAAGCGGAAAAGCCTGCGGGAAGAGAGGTATGTGAAAACATGGGTGATTCGCATTTTGCTGAACGAATGCCACACCATGCAGCGGAGAATGGCCCGCACCCTGCCCACCGATGCGATGCCTGCCACCCAGCCGGATAGCGAGGAAAGCCCCCTGAAAGAGGCCCTTATGCAGCTGGAAGAGCGCTACCGCACCCCCATCCTGCTGCACTATCTGGAAGGGTACAGCGTGGCAGAAACGGCCAATATCCTGCGTGTACCCCAGGGCACCGTGAAAACATGGCTGGCCCGGGGCCGCAAAGCGCTGAAGGCAATCCTGAACGAGGAGGTGTTTGAAGGATGAAAACGGCAACCGATTTCCGCCGGGCCTTGGGCGAGCCCGATGAGCGTTTCCGCTACGTCGTCCGTCAAACGCTGATGGATTTGGAATGCGAGGAGGAAACACCTGTGAAAAAGAAAATTAGCCTTGGGCTTTTATTGGCTGTGGTGATGGTGCTGCTTTCCGTGGGGGCCTATGCCGCCAGCCAATGGGGCATCCTGGCCTTTGCCGATAAATATGGCCAGGCCGCTGACCCGGATCAACTGATTACCCAAACCCACCAGGAAGTGCAGCGCATGCTGATTCCCCACGGGCATAATAACCTGTTCAGCACATCGGATTTGCTAAACATCACCGTGGAAGAAATACTGTACGATGACGGCTTTTTGTATGCCGCCCTGCTGATTGAACCCAAGCAGGAAAAAACCCTGGTGATTGCCGATGAACTGCAAAAAATCCATAAAGAAACGGAAAGCTGGTATCTCTCCTATGAAGGCCGGATTCCGGATATCAACGCCCCGGGCAGCATGAAGTATTTGGCCGGAGGCAACCCGGAAGTGGCTGAAAAATCGGTGAAAGAATATGCGCAGGAGCATGGCTTTGAACAGGTGGTTCGCTTTTCGCTGCATCACTTTATCCAGCATGCGGATTATGAACTGATGGAAAACGGCTCCCTCCGCATGATCGCCCAGATGGAATACCATCATCAGGCAAAGGAAAACCATCCGGATGAAATCATGTCCGTCACCCTCCCCACCAGCACCCTGCAATACACCGAAAACGGCCAATTGCCGGATGCATCCGCCCAGGAACACCTGGATATTCAAATCACCGGCCCCATCTACACGGATAGCCGCTCCAAACACAGCCTTCCCCAGGACGCCCACGATATTGCCGGTTACCGGGGGTATATCCAAAGCGTCAGCGTAACGCCCCTTTCGGAAACCATGGCCAGCGTGATTCTCCAGATCGATCAGCAAAAGCGGCACTACGGCGTGGACCAGATGGCCGGGCCGGTGGTGGTCATTCTGGGGGAAAATGGGGAAGAATTGTTCACCTATCACCTGTACACCGAACTGGACAGCATGGATTTCCTGGCCGGGGATGTGGTGCGCCACAATATCCTGATGCCACGGGAAGGGCTGAGGGAAGATGCCATCACCATCCGCCTGCAAAGCTGGCGAAACCACACCATCATCTACGATGAATACACCTACACCCTGCAATAAACCAAATGCAAACGCCGCTGCCTTCCGGTTTTGGGAGCGCAGCGGCGTTTCATTTTTCTGTTTGAAACAGAATGTCAAAGTGGTTTTTGAGTTCCATTCTTTGTCTTATTTTCTATTGTTTGTGGCATTTTGCTTTCTGTAATATGTTTATTATATTGTTTTTGTGGTGTCATTCGCCCATTTCTTTCGTTTTGCGCACTTTGGTGCGGCGGATCCGGTGCAGCAGCACAAACCACAAAATGGTCAACACC
>JAZUQI010000386.1:0-5685 GCA_045605625.1 Clostridia bacterium | reverse complement strand
TCATACATTTGTCTTCCTAAGACCGCTTGGCCTCCGACTTCATTGCCATTTTGCTGTTCGCCTTCACCACGGTGCTGGGCTGGAACCATTACGGCACCAAGGCCTGGGAATACCTCTTTGGTGTAAAGAGCGTGAAAGTGTACAAAGTGATTCATCTGGTGATGATCCTCTTTGGTGCGCTGCTTACCTCTTCCCTGGCCTGGGATATTTCCGATACCTTCAACGGCCTGATGATGATCCCCAACCTGATTGGCGTGATCGTGCTGTCCGGCCTGGTGTGCAAGATTACGAAAAACTATCTGGACCGCCAGAAAGGGCTGGATGTGGCACCCATGATCAGCGCTTTTGACGATAAAGAATAATAAGCAAAAAGACGTATCTGGCAGGAAGCAGGATAAAACGGAAGGAGTTATCCTTCACAATGGCAGCAAGTGATACAGATTGTATTGCTTGCTGTTTTCTTCATTCAATGATAGTATGAGCATGAAAAGTTTGAAGGCATGAAGCAAACAAAGGGAAGTGAAAGGGGTTCCACCCCTTCACCCCGGCCAGGGGCATTGCCCCTGGACCCGGTAGCGGATAGGAAAGCCTTGTATAACGGGCAATGTGCCGCTGTTCATTAGGACACGCAAAAGGATTGCCCTGCCGCACACGGGCACGGCGGCATATTGCCGCCTTTCGGATGCAAAGCATCCGGGAAAACGGGAAGAACGCCGGAGGAGAAAGGAATGACCTTTCTCTCCCGGCGTTTTCTCGTTTTCATTGTGCCCGTGGCGAAGCTTGCATCCGTTTCTCACGTTTCATGCGCAGACCCTTGGTTGGAAACTGTGCGTATTTTCGCATACTGGGTGCAGGGAGGTTCTCCCTGCCGTGGTGGGCCGTGCCCACACCCCATTCGCAAAGAAAAGGTATGCATTACGAAAACGTGTGTCTGCATGAGGCCAAAGGGGCTGCGCAGTCCCCTGCTCCGTCCATTACAGCACCAACTTCCAATTTATCGGGCAAACAAAAAACGCACCCGATTTTTTACTTTTTAAAAACCACCAGTTTGCTGGCCAGGTAATTAAACACCACCACCAGCACGTTCATCAGGATTTTATCCACCTGATGGGGCAGCACAAACAGAAGCAGGGTATACAGCCCCAGGTCAAAAATCAAAAGGGACAGCACCCGGGCGGAAACAAACAGCCCAAATTCCTTCCATGCGCCGTTTTCCCTTGTAGTGCTGCTTTTGAACACATAGCGTTTATTGGTAATGAACGCAAACAGCACCGAAACAACCCACGCCACCGCATTGGAAACATTGCCGATGAACAGATAGCTGCCGCTGCCCTCGGGATAGGTTTCCATGCCAAGGGCAAAGGTGAGCAGGGTGTAAATCACCCAGTTGATGAGGGTGGTAAGCACGCCGAAGAAAATGTACACCGCCATTTCCCACAGCTTTTCTTTATCGTTTAGTAAACCTTTCAGTTTTTCAATCATTTCTTGGCTCCTTCATCCCGGTATTTCAAGGTATCCCCATCATCGCCCCTGGCATAGGATGCGGATAAAAAGGCATCCATCTCCTTCATCTGGGGCGTTTTTTTCCGGGCCGTAATGAAATGCACCGCCTGCCCTTCCAGGGCGATCACGGTGATATTCTGATACTTTTTTTCCCCTTCCATCCACACCCGGATGGGCCGGGCATGCTCCAGGGAATAACGCAAAAAACGGTTCAGCATGGAAAAAAATCACCTCTCCGCCTTCCAGATGATAATATCCTCCCACTCGCTTTCAAACACCCGGTCATACATCTCGTCCAGGGCGGCGGTGTTCACCGTCATTTCCCCCCGTTCCCAATTGGAAACCACGATGTAATCCACGCCGTACTTTTCCAGCACGTTTTCATTCCCGGCAGGATCCGCATAGAAAGCACGAATATCCGCCTTGCGCTCCGTGGTGTCATAGCCGTGGTAATACAGCCAGCTATCCGTGCCGCACACAATGCGCCGCCCGGCCAGGGAGGCCACAAAATTGATGTGCTGGGTGCCGGTCAGGAACACGTCCTCTTCCTCGGTGTTCTTTTCCACAAATTCCGCTGCGGCCACATCCCGGCTGTTAAACAATTCCCAGTCCGTTTGCATTTCCGTGGCCACCGCCAATGCGCCGGTAAAGAAGAAGCAAATGCAGCAAAGCACGGCAATCACCGGGCGGCAGCGCATGCCCTTCAGTTTGCCCAGCAGCTCCAGGCCATAATCCGCCGCCAGCACGGCGCACAGCATATACCACACATAAAACAGCTTGTTGTTATCATAGGCGTTGGGCTGGAACTGCACCAGTTCCGCCAGCACAAACACCACAAAGGCGCCGCTGGCAATGAACCGGCGCTTTTCGTTCTTTTCCAGCAGGGACAGCAAAATCAGGATGAAAGGCAGGCCCACGTTCTTCACCCAGAACCACAGCCACCCATCCAGCATGCCCTGCTGGCCGTTCACCCAGTTAAACTGGAAGTTCAGGAAGGTTTCATTGCCCACGGCCTGGTTGAACGTCCACGTGAATAACTGGGGCGCCGCCAGGGCCACCGCCACGCCGCCATACACCGCCCAGCCAAGCAGGGTGGGCCAAATTTGCTTGCGGCTGCGGATCACGTCGTGCACCATCCACCCGGCGCTCACCAGCCCCAGGGCCAGGAAGCAATGGGTGTTCATCATGGGCAGCATCCCGGCCAGAACGCCAAGCAGCATCAGCTGCCGCAGGGGCACCTGCCGCTTGGTGTATACCGATACCGGGCCGTCGTCACCGCTTAAGATACTCACCCCAAGGGGCAGCCGATCTGCCGGGCGCACAAAATCATACAGCAGGTACAGGCAGGGCATCAGCATGGCCCAGCCGCACAGGGTGGTGCGCTGGGGCAGCATCATATCCACAATCACGTTGCTCCACCTAAGATTATAGGTGGTAAATTCCGCATGGTTGGCCGGGGTTTGGTACCAGCCGCCCATCACGGCCTTGATGCGCTCCCACAGCCCCACGGCGCTTTGCAGTTCATTGTTTCCGGGGCTGCCCAGGCTTACCCCCTGCATATCCACCAGGTACATAAAACCAAGGCCGCCGTTTAAGAAGAACAAAAGCACCGCCAGAGTGGCCCCGGCCTTGCTATCCGCCATGCGCCGGGCCAGCAGGGTGTACCCGGAAAACACAAGCATCATCATGAAGATGCCGGGCACCATCACTGCCATCCGCAAATCCCACCCCAGCAGCATGAAGGAGGTGGACAGGGTATCCGCAAGGAAGGGGTAATTTAATTGTTCCCCGGGCAAAATCACATATTCCGGGGGAAAGGGCATATTCCGGGTACCGGCGGCGATGGACATGTGCAGCAGCATATCACCGTAGGTGGTTTGCCCGGTGTGCAGCGTGCTTTCCACCGGCCGCAGAACATGGGTGTATTGCAAATAGCCGCCGATGACGGAAAGGGGCAGCGCCACACACAAAAGCAGTTTCAAAAGCCTCTTATCCTCTTCCCCGAAAGGGGCCGCCGGGCTTTTATCCCGCAGCAGAACGGATATTCCCGTCAACAAAAACAGGGGCACCATGGCCAATAAATGGGCCTCCACAGAGAAATCGCACAAAAAGGCACACGCTGCCGGCAGCACCATCATCAGCCCCAGGCCCAGGCACAGCCCCAGCCAGGTTTTTACCACGCTGTTTTTTCTCGGCAGCAAATGAAAGCACATCACCGTGCCTGCCACTTCAAACAGCAAAAAATACACAACTGCCAGCATCTTCGGCCTTCCTCCTTCCTCTTTTCCCTATTATAATCCATACAACGAAAAAAGGCAATTTTTCATTGCATAAATTCATGGGTTGTTTACATGAAAGGGGAAATATGCTATAATTTTGCCGCAAATTCCAATCAAACAGGGAAGTGAAAAACCATGCGCTGCGGATGTCCCCAATGCGGCAGTTTCATGATTCATTCTGAACGGGATCATGCCTGCGTCTGCCCTGAATGCCTGGTGCGCTGCTATGCCTGCCAGGGCACCGGCACCGCCCTTTCCCGGGAGGAAATCCTGGGCATGAAACGAATGATGGAAATCAAAACCACCGAAGAACGCATGCAGGATGCATTAAAACGGGAAGAAGAATGATGCTGAAAAAGAACGATCAGGTAACGGTAGAGATTGAAAAATTCGGCTCGGAATGCGGCATTGCCCATCTGGATGGCATGACGCTTTTTGTTTTGGGGGCGCTGCCCGGGGAAAAGGTGACTGCCCGGGTGCAGAAAGTGGAAAAGAAATACGCTTTCCTCAAAACCCTGGATGTGCTTTCCCCTCACCCCCAGCGCACGCAGCCCCCTTGCCCCTATTATGAAAAATGCGGCGGCTGTGCCACCCAGCACATGGATTATGCCCTGTCCCTGGAAATGAAGAGGGAGAGGGTTCAGGATGCGCTGGAGCGTATCGGCGGCCTGCGCCTTCCCGTTCCCCTGCCCCTTGGCATGGAAAGCCCTTATCACTACCGCAATAAAACCGCCCTGCCCGTGGGGGAAAAGGACGGCCAATTGCAAATGGGCTTTTATGCCCCCCGCAGCCACCGGATTGTGGATATTGAACGGTGCCTGATTGCCAAGGATGAAAGCAACATCGTGCTGGAAGTGGTGCGCAGCTGGATGGAAAAATTCCGCATTGCCCCTTATAACGAAGTAACCCATCGGGGCCTTGTGCGCCATGTGATGAGCCGTGTTTCCAAAAAGGGGGATGTGATGGCCGTCCTCATTGCCACCGCCCCTTCCCTGCCCCACAGCCGGGAATTGATTGCCATGCTGCGGGCACGCATTCCCTCCCTGAAAAGCGTGTACCTGAATGTGAACCGCCGCAGCGATAACGTAATTCTGGGCCTGGAAAACCATCTGCTCTTTGGGGAAGAAAGGATGCAGGATACCCTGCTTGGCCTTTCCTTTTCCGTATCCCCCCTTTCTTTTTTCCAGGTGAACCCGGTGCAAACGGAAGTGCTTTACCAGACAGCCCTGGATTTTGCGGATCTGCAAGGCCACGAAACCGTGGCAGATCTTTATTGCGGCGCCGGCACCATCTCCCTGCTGCTGGCAAAGAAAGCCCGGCAGGTGATCGGCATTGAAATTGTGCCCCCGGCCATTGAGGATGCCAAAGAGAACGCCAGGGCAAACGGCATAGAAAACGTATCTTTCCACGCCGCCGCTGCGGAGGAACTGCTTCCCAAACTGGTGCAGCAGGGGCTGAAGATGGATGTGGTGATGCTGGATCCTCCCAGGAAGGGCTGCGAAGAGAAGGTACTGGAGGCCATCTGCCAATGCGCCCCGGAAAAAGTGGTGTACATCAGCTGCGATGTGGCCACCCAGGCCCGGGATGCCAAATACCTCACCGCCCACGGCTATCAGGCCGTGAAGTGCCAGAGCGTGGATATGTTCTGCCTCACAGGGCATGTGGAAAACGTAATCCTCTTCACCCATCAAGCGCCGGATCAAACCACGGAGAGCTGTCCATGAGAAAAGCAATCCGTTTCGTTTCACTTTTTGCCTTTTTCCTGGTGGTTTGTTCGTTGCAGGCTGCGGCACAGGCAGCGGATTCATCCCCGGAGGATTGGGACAGGCTTCTGGGTATCCCAACAAGAGCGGAAAGGGAAGAAGAAAACCAGGAGAACCGGGAGGCGCACAACATAGACGTA
>JAZUQI010000385.1:0-2083 GCA_045605625.1 Clostridia bacterium | reverse complement strand
AATGGCGACCCGGAAGGGGCTCGAACCCTCGACCTCCAGCGTGACAGGCTGGCATTCTAAACCGACTGAACTACCGGGCCGTAAATGGTGGGCCTTCAGGGACTTGAACCCCGGACCAACCGGTTATGAGCCGGCAGCTCTGACCAACTGAGCTAAAGGCCCAAGGCATTTCCAAAAGGAAAAATGGTGACCCCGCCGGGACTCGAACCCGGGTTACCGCCGTGAAAGGGCGGTGTCTTAGGCCGCTTGACCACGGGGCCACGTTTGATGGACTTCCTTCAACCCATTTGGGGAAATTGGTCGGGGTGAAGGGATTCGAACCCCCGGCCCCATGCTCCCAAAGCACGTGCGCTACCAGACTGCGCTACACCCCGAAGGTTTCCGCCGCACTCCATCTCTGCGGCGACGAGGTTTATTATACATAATCCGAAGGCATTTGTCAACCGTTTTTTGAAAAAATTTTTTGCTTTTTTTCAAAAGCCCTTTTTTCCGGCAAAATGCAGCATTTCAATGAAAATACGGATCAAAATGACGCATTTTCCCTATCTTTTTTTCCCGAATTCTTTTATAATAAGAAAAAAATGCTTTCCGTACAACCGAAAAAAGGAGGGCCTGCATGCGCATTTTATCCATTCTTTTGATCTTCATGCTTCTTTTCACCACCGCCGCATCTGCACAGGAGGGAACTGCCATGACCTATACGGACCCCAAAGTTTTGCCCAGGCTTGAGGGCATGCCCGATCTATTCACGTTTCTGGACGGCTCCAAAGTGGAAACGCCGGAGGACTGGCAAAAGCGCAAGGCGGAAATCAAAGGCCTGTACGAATATTACCTCTACGGCTACCTGCCAAGCAACCAGCAGGAGCAGCTTTCTTACACCCTGACGCCCCTTGCCGATGGATCCGGCTATGACATGGAAATCACGGTGCAGGCGGAGGGCAAAACGGCCTCCTTCACCGTCACCGTCACCCTGCCCAAGGCCGAAGCACCCCAGGGGGGATACCCCTATTTTGTAGAATACATCTGGGCATTTCCCGGCTTTCCGGCCGTTTCCCAGAACCAGGTGATGGCCGCTGCCCGGGGCTATGCCGCCATTGCCTACAACCCCATTCCCGTGGCCGCCGATAACCGCAACTACACCGGCGCCTACTACACCCTCTACCCCTACTATTCCCAGGACCCCACCGACAAAACCGGCGTGCTGCTGGCCTGGGCCTGGGGCGTGAGCAAGGTGATTGACGCCCTGGAGATGGGCGCCGGGGCGGAAATGAACATCAACCCCGCCCTCAGCCTTGTGGGCGGCGTATCCCGCTATGGCAAAAGCGTGGCCGTGGCCGGGATTTACGACGAGCGCATCAAAGTGGTGATCCCCTCCTGCTCCGGCGCCGGCGGCATGGCCCCCTTCCGCACCGCCAACCAGGGCAAGGCCTACGACCTCACCAGCCTGGGCGGCCCGGAAAACTGGGTGAATGAATCCCTGAACGAGCCCCTTTCCAACCTGAAAGGCGGCGAAGGCTATTGGTTCACCTGGAATTTCCGCTACCTCAGCAGCCCCGAAGTGATCCCGGTGGAGCAGTACATGCTATCCGCCCTGGTGGCGGACCCGGATCGGCACATGATCGTGGTCACCGGCATCACCTCCGAAGGCTGGAACAACACCGAGGGCCAGTGCTTCTCTTACATCGCCGCTCAGCCCGTATGGGATTTGCTGGGCTGCCCGGAACAGAACAACATGATTATCCATCTGGACGGCCACGCCATCCTGCCCAGCGATATGCAGTACATTCTGGATTACTGCGACGTGCACCTCTTCGGCAAATCCCCGGACGATGTGAAGAGCGACCTTTCCCTCATGAAAGGCAATCTGTTCCTGCAGCACAACCGGGATGTGCTGGGCCCCGAATTTGCGCCCTATCTGCCGTAAGGCCAGGGGAGAAGCAGGGAAACTGAGGCAGGGGCGGAACCAGAGCCGGGGTGGAACCGGGCAGGGGCGGAACCTGGCAGGGGCGGAACCTGGGCAGGAGCGGAACCTGGGCCGGGGCGGAACCTGGCAGGGGCGGAACCTGGGCCGGGGCGGAACCTG
>JAZUQI010000384.1:0-1932 GCA_045605625.1 Clostridia bacterium | reverse complement strand
CACCGTATACACCTACAATGTGAAAAAGGCCGTCACCCGCCTCAACGGCAAAAACGGCACCTACGGCCATCAGGCCCTCTACGAAAAGGGCCGCTATCCCACCGATGAGCTGCGCAATCATTATGCCTATTATTACGGCGGCGATTACGGCGAAATCATCATCCAGACCCGCAAAACGGATAAGCAGAATCTGCTGATCCTGGCCGATTCCTATTCCAATCCCATCAACGGCCTGATCGCATCCCATTTCAATAACACCCATATCCTGGATCTGAGATATTACCAGCGGGATATGAATGCCCCGCTGGATGTGAACGCCTATATCCGGGAGAATGAAATTGATCTGGTGCTTCTGATGGGGGATATCACCCTCTTTGCCGGCATGCAGGATGGAGGTGGGGAATAATGGTATTTTCCAGCCTGGTTTTTCTGCTGCTGTTCTTCCCGCTGGTGCTGATCCTCAATTTTTCCTTCCGCTCCATCCGGGCAAAGAATGCCTGCCTGTGCGCATTTTCCCTGCTGTTTTATGCCTGGGGTGAGCCGCTGTATCTTTTCCTGATGCTGCTGATGGTGGTATCCAATTATCTGCTGGCCCTGGGCATGCAGGGCAAGGAAAAAAAGCGGCGCCTGCCCTTGCTGATCCCGGCGGTGCTGGTGGATGTGGGGGCCATCGCCTTCTTCAAATACGGTGATTTTGCCCTGGTCAATCTGGAGGCCCTGCTGGGCGTCGCCCTGCCCCGGATCGGGCTGGCCCTGCCCATCGGCATCAGCTTTTTCACCTTCCAGATCATGAGCTATACCATCGATGTATACCGGGGCGAAGTGCCATCCCAGAAAAGCCTGCTGAAGCTGACCACCTATGTGGCGCTGTTCCCCCAGCTGGTGGCCGGCCCCATCGTGCGGTATCAGACCATTGCGGAAGAGCTGGATGACCGCAAGGAAACCCTGCCCCAGTTCACCGGCGGCCTGCACCGCTTCATCTGGGGCCTTGGCAAGAAGGTGATCTTCGCCAACGGCATGGCCATGCTGGCGGATACCGTCTTTGCCCCCGGCCAGGGCAGCCTGCCCACCTTGATGCTGTGGCTTGCTGCCATCGCCTATGCGCTGCAGATCTATTTCGATTTTTCCGGCTACAGCGATATGGCCATCGGCATGGGCAAGATGTTCGGCTTCCATTTCCTTGAAAATTTCGATTATCCCTATCGTTCCCGCTCCATTACCGAATTCTGGCGCCGGTGGCATATTTCCCTGGGCAGCTGGTTCAGGGATTATGTGTATATCCCCCTGGGGGGCAACCGGGTGAAATTCGGCCGGATGATCCTGAATATGCTGGTGGTCTGGGGGCTAACGGGGCTGTGGCACGGCGCAAATTGGAATTTCATCCTGTGGGGATTGTATTATTTCCTGCTGCTGCTGGTGGAAAAGCTGCTGGGCAAAAAGCGGCTGGAAAGGATCCCCGCCGTCCTCCGCCATGGGGCCACGCTGCTGATGATCCTGCTGGGCTGGATTCTTTTCCGGATTGAGGATATGGGCCAGCTGGGGCAGGTATTTACCGGGATGTTCACCTTCACCGGCGGCGCCCCCGCCTATCTGGCCGGGCATCACGATGCCCTCTATCCAATGTATCTGATGATCCCCGCCTGCATCGGCTGCCTGCCCGTGGGCAAGTGGCTGCAGGGAAAACTTCCCGATAACGCCGCCGCTGCCTGGCTGCGGGCTGCAGCGGATGTGCTGCTTTTCGCCCTGTGCATCTTCATGCTGCTGGGCAGCACCTATAATCCCTTCATCTATTTCCGCTTCTGATCAGGAGGAATTGAAATGAAAAAGCTGCTTGTCATGTGCCTTGCCCTGATGCTCATCGCCCTGCCCGCCCTTTCGGAAACCACCATCTTCTGCGCCGGCCGGGAAGGGGATACCGCATACGAAATCAGC
>JAZUQI010000383.1:0-1844 GCA_045605625.1 Clostridia bacterium | reverse complement strand
CGGTGCCGTGGCTGGGGTCCACCACTACAGGCAGGTGGGAAAGCTTGTGCAGCACGGGAACGGCGGAAAGGTCCATGGTGTTGCGGGTGGCGGTTTCAAAGGTGCGGATACCACGTTCACAAAGGATAATGTTTTCATTGCCGCCGGCCATGATGTATTCTGCGCTCATCAAAAGTTCTTCAATGGTGTTTGCCAGGCCGCGCTTGAGCAAAATGGGCTTTTTCGTTTGGCCCAGTTCCTTCAGAAGTTCAAAGTTCTGCATGTTCCGGGCGCCTACCTGAATCACATCCACTTCCTCAAACAGGGGCAGGTGGTTGATATCCATAATTTCGGTAATGATGGGAAGGCCGGTGCGCTTCCTGGCTTCCAGCAGCAGTTCAATGCCCTTGCCGTGCAGGCCCTGGAAAGCATAGGGGGAGGTGCGTGGCTTGAAAGCGCCGCCACGCAGCATATTCGCCCCGGATTCCTTTACGGATTTGGCCACGGAGCAAATTTGTTCTTCCGTTTCCACGGAGCAGGGGCCGGCAATCATCATGAAATTGCCGCCGCCAATCTTGGCATCGCCCACCTGAATCACGGTGTCATCTTCGTGGAATTTCCGGTTGGCATTCTTATAGGGTTCCTGAATGCGGCGTACTGCTTCCACCACTTCCAGGGAATTGATCAGGTCAATATCCAGCCGGGAAGTATCGCCGATCAGGCCGATAAGGGAATGCTGGGAACCGACGGAAATATGCAGCTGAAAGCCGGTTTCTTCCAGCCACTGCTTTAAATTATCCACCTGCTTTTGATTGGCGTTCTGTTTGAGCAAGATAATCATGATGTATTTCCTCCTGATTTTGTTTGGTTGGATAAAACAAAGGCCCCGCAGCTGTTTTACTGCGAAGCCTCTGTGAAATGAATGCGTTCTTCTGATTTAACGATGCAGCAAAACAACTTTATTTACTTTGATAAATAAAGTAGGTAAAATAAAAGTTGTAAGCTGCGGTGAAGGAAAGCATTGCCATTACTCCAATCAATTTATTCGCCTGTATTATACGGCTGGGCCAAGGGAATGTCAAGGCAGAAAAAGATACAGTACAACAAAAAAACACATTTCATTTTCCTCTTGATTTTCCCTCTTTTCTATAATAAGATGTACATAGAAAACAGGAAAGGAATATTCCAATGAATATTTTTGATATTATCGGTCCCGTCATGATCGGCCCCAGTTCCAGCCACACCGCCGGTGCAGCACGCATTGGCTATGTGGCACGGAAAATTTTAGCCAAAGAACCGGTAAAGGCTGAAATCAAGCTGGCCGGAAGCTTTGCCGAAACGTACCTTGGCCACGGAACGGACAGGGCCCTGATTGCAGGCATTCTTGGCATGAAGCCGGATCATGCGGATTTGCCAAACAGCCTTTCAATTGCAAAGGAAAGAAAACTGGAATACTCCTTCAAAACCGTTAAATTGCCCAAGGCCCATCCAAATACCGCCATTGTGCGCCTGTATGCAAAGGATGGCGATATAACTGAAATTGAAGGGGCTTCCGTTGGCGGCGGAAATATTTTGATCACACGGCTCAACGGCATGGAAAGCGCCTTTACCGGCCAGTATAACACCTTGATTATTCCCCATAAGGATACCTATGGGGTGATTGCCGCCGTAACCAATGCTTTAGCGGAATTTCACATCAATATCGGTAATTTCCGCTTAACACGGCAGGGAAAGGGCAATAAAGCCATCATGACCCTGGAACTGGATGGGGATATGACAAGGGAACAGCTTTCCGTATTGCGTGGGCTGCCCAATGTTCTGCATGTTGTGTATCTCCACGCAAATGAGTAAAGGAGGCAGCGACC
>JAZUQI010000382.1:0-7201 GCA_045605625.1 Clostridia bacterium | reverse complement strand
AACACCGCTTCTTCACAGGCAAAGGCCGCCCCTTCCGGCACAACCTCCACAAAAGCCCGCTGCTTTTTGCCGCTGCCTGCTTCATTTGCCGCGACGAACAAAATCATTTGCCGTCCTTCCCCGGAAAAAGGCACATCCACCTGAAAGAAAAGCCCCTCTTCCGTTTCCTTGGCCCAATCCTCCGCCGGGTAAACTTCCAGATAGCCCGGAGCGGATACGGTAAGGGCATCCGTATCCGGGGAACAAAGCACATCCGCCTGCATCGCATCATAGGCCATCACCGGTTCCGTGGAAACAGCGGCAGAAAGCACCTGCGCCCCTTTTTCCTCCGGCACCTGATACACATACAGATAGGCGTTTTTCACACCGCAGCGCAGCGTGATGCAGGCCTTTTGCAAAAGATCGGCCCCGGTTTCCGGGCGCACCAGCAGCCCATCTTCCGTTTTTGTGACGGTGACAAAATCCCCGTCGCTCTCCCAGGTCCAGGGGCCGCTGCTTTCCACGGTAAAGTGCACTTCATCCCCGGTGAGGAAGCAGGTTTCCACCCCTTCCCCATCGATGAAAATAAAATCCTCCACCGGGGCAAAGGTGATTTCTTCCTCCGCCCCGTGGCTGGCCACCTGGTTTATTTCCCACACCGCCTGATCGTTTCCGCAGGTGAAGGTGACGCTGCCGGTGCGCCTTTCCGCCCCCGGCAGGATGGTGAGGTACAAAGAATCGCCGCCCCGGCCGCAATCGGTGGACAAAAGAATAAATTCGCTGTCCGCTTCCGCCGTCCAGGGGCCGTCCGCATGCACGGTGATTTTCCGCACGTCCCCCTGCTGCATCACGGTGGCCCGGCTGCCTTCCAGGTGCAGCCCGGCTGCGGCGCTTTCAATTACGCCTGGTTCCGCCGCTCCGCCCTCATTGGAAACGGCAAAGGTGTAGGCCGCTTCTTCGCCGCCGCTTACGGCAGTCAGGGTGTATTCCCCGGTTTTCCGGGGGTGTAAAAGGCCGGAAAATTCCGTTACTTCTTCCCCTTCAAACAGCACCTTGTTTCCCTGCCGCAGGGCATAGCGCACCGTATCCCCCGGGGCATCCTGCACCTGCACCCTGATCACTTCCCCCAAGGCATAAGGGGAGGCCCCTTTCGGTTCTATTTTCATTTCTGCCAGGGCCGGTAAAGGCATAAGGCACAGAATAAGCCATATTCCCATCCATTTTTTCATGGTATTTCCCCTTTGTTTTGCCCGAATCCCATCCATTATACCACAGGCCGGCGCTTTCCGCTGCCCTTGCGGCAAAAATTTACATCCGCCGCCTGAGCGTTCCCTTTTCCTCCGTCAGGGGGAACAGAACGGGCCGCTCCTTCAAATGTTCGTTGGGGCTGTGAAGGGTGAGGAATAGTTTTCCTTCTTTATCCCGGAACACCATGCCGTGGCCCCCGTCCTTTTCAAAAAGGGGGGCAAGCTGGGTGAAGTTCCCGGTAATATCCCCGTTATCGCTGACAGCCAGGCCTTGGGTGTAGCCCCCATCGGAAAAGCTGGCCCACAAAAGAAGCAGGGTGCCCCCCTCCGTCCGGAAGAAAAAGGGCCCATCCGTCACATAGCCCACTTTGCCGCTGGAATGGCGCACTTCCCTTGCCCACTTCGCCTGGGATGCCCGGAACAGCACCCGTGCCTCCCCTTCCGGCCCGGAAAGGTCATCCTTCAGTTTCACGGCGCACATTTCCCCGTCTCCGGCCTGCACCCATTCATGGCAGAACACCATGGAATATTCGCCGCTTGGGGCTTCATACAGCGTGCCGTCCAGGCATTCCCAATCCTTAGGGGTGACGGTTTTATCCGAATGCAGACGGAAGGGGCCAAGGGGGCTTTCGCTTTTCAAAATGGCGGTGCCCCGGCACATATTTTCCCCCTTGAAGCTGGCCAGCATATAAAAGGCGCCCTTCACAAAATACACTTCCGGGGCCCAGTAATTTTTCGTGGCAAAAAAGCTGCCATCGTTGTGGAAGCATTCCACGGCCTCGCTCCAGTTTACAAGATCCCGGCTGAGGTACACGTCAAACCCATCCGCATCCCCCCAGCAGGTTTCCCCCCGGGTGCCGTACAGGTAATACACATCTTCATGCAAAAGCACAAACGGATCCCGAATGTTGATATCGCAAAGGCGCATAGCGTTCCTTCCCTTCCCTGAATGGCTTTTTTGTATTTTATCATAAAGGAAGAATCTTGAAAAGTGGGGGTTTTCCCCCTTCCATTTTGGGACAAAAAGAAGTACAATAAAGACAATACTTGAAGGAGACATTCTTTTATGCATTGGGATGCTTCGCAGCATTTTTCCTGCCGGGAAGGCCGCCTGCAAGCCCTGTGGGAGAAGGCCCTTTTCGCTTCCAGAGAAAACCTGCGCTTTTTCAATCACCGGAAGGTGCTGGTGGAAGGGGGCGGCTATGAAAAAATCTGGCTGGAAACCCAGCCCATGGGGGGCGAAATGTATTTCCCCCACGATGGGGAAGCCGGGGTGAACAACCTGCTTTTGTTCATGGAACACCAAAGGGCGGATGGCCGTCTGCCCGGCTCCATCGCCCTGATGGACGGGCAAATCACCCCCCAGTTCAATAAATTGCAGGGCTTTTGCTTTCCCCTTCACGCCATGAACCTGTATTATTTGACGGGGGAAGATAAAGCGTTCTTAAAGCAATTGGAAGATTGCCTGATGCGCTTTGATGCATGGCTCTGGCGCACCCGGGATTCCGATGGGGACGGCATTTTGGAATCCTTCTGCGTGTACGATACCGGGGAGGATAACGCCCTGCGCTACGGCGATGCCCCCTGCTGGTGGGAAGAGGATGCGGCCCCGGAAGGGAACCTGTTTGTGCCCATGGCCTCCATGGATATCATGAGCTTTTCCTATTCCTGCCGCAATACCCTGGCCCGCATCAGCCGCCTTTTGCAAAACGGAAAGGAAATGGATTGGCAGGAAAAGGCCCGGGATGTGCAAAACGCCCTGAAAGCCCATTTGTGGGATGCCAAAAAGGCCGCCTGCTTTGACCGCTACCCCGGCGGCAAGCGGCAGAAAACCCTCACCCATAACAACCTGCGCTGCATGTACTGGGAAAGCTTCACGGATGAGATGGCCCAGGCCTTTGTAAAGCGGCATCTCTTAAACCCCCGGGAGTTCTTTACCCCCTTCCCCCTGCCCTCCGTGGCGGCGGATGACCCCCTTTTCCGCAATATCCCGGAAAATAACTGGAGCGGCCAATCCGAAGGCCTCACCTGGCAGCGCCTGCTGTTTGCCCTGGAAAATTACGGCATGGAAAGGCTTTTGCCGCCCCTGGCGGAAAAATTGTTTGCCGCCGTGGAGCAAAACGGCTATGCCTTCACCCAGCAGTATGACCCCTTCACCGGCATGGCTTCCCTGAAAGAAACCCAGGCGGCCTACGGGCCCACCATCCTTTCGGTGATTGGCTATATCACCCACCTCTACGGCATTTTTCCCCATAAAGGGGATTTGCGGTTTTCCGCCATGCAGGGCCTGGAATACACCTTCACCTATCATTTGAACGGCGAATGGCACCAGATTGAAAGCGACGGAAAAATGGCCCATATCACTTTCCGCGGCCACCCGCTTCCGCCCCTGCCCTGCGGCTATTCCTACACCTTCCGCCCGGATTTTTCCATCAAAACCAAACACGCTTTTACATAAAAAGGAGGAGTTTTTTCCATGAACAAGTACGATGCCAAGCACATGAAAATTGCCTACATCGGCGGCGGCAGCCGGGGCTGGGCCTGGGGCTTTATGATGGATCTGGCCAAGGACGAAGACCTGTGCGGCGAAGTGCGGCTGTACGATATCGATATCGAAGCCGCAGAGCGAAACCGGGTGATCGGCGAAAAAATCAGCGCCCATCCCGATGCCGTTTCCAAATGGACCTACACCGTGCCCCATACCCTGCAGGAAGCCCTCACCGGGGTGGATTTTGTGGTGATTTCCATCCTGCCCGGCACCTTTGATGAAATGGAAAGCGACGTGCACCTGCCGGAGCGTGTGGGCGTGTACCAGCCCGTGGGGGATACTGTGGGCCCCGGCGGCTTCATGCGGGCCATGCGCACCATTCCCATGTTTGTGGAAATTGCGCAGGCCATCCGGGATTATGCGCCGGATGCCTTCGTCATGAACTATACCAACCCCATGTCCCTTTGCATCCGCACCCTGTACCATGTGTTCCCCGGCATCAAGGCCTATGGCTGCTGCCATGAAGTGTTCGGCACGCAAAAATTGATGTGCGCCATGCTGGAAAAGGAATACGGCATTTCCGGGGTGCAGCGCCAGGATCTGTACACCACCGTTACCGGCATCAACCACTTCACCTGGCTCACCTCCGCCTCCTATAAGGGCATGGATCTGATGCCCCTGTACCGGGAATTTGCGAAAAAGTATGCGGAGACCGGCTTTTCCGAAGGCGGCGATGATAACTGGATGAACTCCAATTTCTCCTCCGCCCAGATGGTGAAATTTGACCTGTGCAACCGCTACGGCTGGATCGCCGCCGCCGGGGACCGGCATCTGGTGGAATTTTTGCCCCCCTGGTATCTGAAAAACCCGGAAACGGTGAAGCGCTGGAAATTCCACCTCACCACCGTGGATTGGCGCAAGGGGGATTTGAAAAACCGCCTCCAGCGCAGCGATGACCTGATTTCCGGCAAGGAAGAAGTGCAGCTGAAGGGCAGCGGCGAAGAAGGCCACCTGTTAATCAAGGCCGTGCTGGGCCTGGGGGATCTGGTGTCCAACGTGAATATCCCAAACCAAGGCCAGATTCCCAATTTGCCCCTGGGGGCCATTGTGGAAACCAACGCCCTCTTCGGGCTGGACCGTATTTCCCCCATCCTGGCCGGGCCCGTGCCGCAAAATATTCTGCCCCTGATTGAGCGCCATGTGCTGAACCAGGAAAACACCCTCCTCTCCGCCCTCACCTGCGACAGGGAACTGGCCTTTGCCACCTTCATGAACGATCCCCAGATGGGCGGCGTTTCCCTGGAAGAGGGCAAGAAGCTGTTTGACGATATGCTGGAAAACCAGCGGAAATATTTGCCCGCAGCATGGTTCAAGGATGAAAAATAATTTCTTTCCGGGTTCTCAAAAGAGCCCGGTTTTTTATTGCAAAAAGCGCCGAAAAATTGTATACTGAATATATCAAAAACAGAAGAAAGGAAACACTTATGAAAAAAATCATTGCCCTTCTCCTGGCCCTCATGCTTTCCCTGGCCGTCCCCTGCGCCATGGCAGAAGCCCTGCCTGTGGAAGAAGCCCGCTACACGCACCCCACGCAAGGCTATTCCTTCGTCGTTCCGGAAGGCTGGCTGATGCTGGACGTAACCAATATTGATGCTTACATCGCCGCCTACGAAAAGGGCGAAATGACCTTCACCGGCACCAATGCCCAGGCCCTGCAGCAAATGAAAGCCCAGATTGTGCAAAACAACTGCGGTGCGCTGACGGACCCCTATGGCAATAACGCCATCTTTGTTTCGGATTCCATCGGCACGCTGCAAACCAACGAACAGTTCATCCTGCTGTTTCTGCCCATTTTGAAACAACAGCTGCAGCAGCAAATGCCCTCCATCGAATTCACCAGCGATGGCGAAATCCTTACCTTTGGGGAAAACCAATTCATTTCCCTGGCCGCCACTTACCAGATGAGCGGCCTTCCCCTTTCGCTGGATCAATTGTATATGCTGGACGGCACCCGGGCGCACTGCATAAGCCTTACCGTCTCCACCGTCTTCGGCCAGGCTGTGGCGGATCAGTTCTATGCCGAAATCAGCAACGTGCTGGCGTCCTTCACCCTTGCTAAATAACCCGAAACCCTTTCAGTACGCATACTGAAAAATATAAACAGAAGAAAGGAAACACTTATGAAAAAAATCATTGCCCTGATCCTGGCCCTTATGCTTTCCCTGGCCGTCCCCTGCGCCATGGCAGAAGCCCTGCCTGCGGAAGAAGCCCGCTACACGCACCCCACGCAAGGCTATTCCTTCGTCGTTCCGGAAGGCTGGCTGATGCTGGACGCAACCAATATTGATGATTACATCGCCGCCTACGAAAAGGGCGAAATGACCTTCACCGGCACCAATGCCCAAACCCTGCAGAATTTGAAGCCCCAGGTGCAGGGAACGGACTGCGGCGTGCTGATTAACCCCTATGCCAACAATGTGGTTTTTGTGAAGGAAGATATGGGCATCGAAATGACCAACGAACAGTTCGTTACCATCATGGTGCCCATGCTGAAAGCACAGCTGCTGCAGCAAATGCCCACCATCGAATTCACCGATGAAGGCGAACTGCTTTCCTTTGGCGAAAACACGTTCATTCTCCTGGCCGGTTCCTATAATCTGAACGGCATTTCTGCCAGCGTTGATCTGCTGTTCCTGCTTCAGGGCACCTCCCTCTACACCGTCACCCTCACCACCACCAGCCTTTTCGGGGAAGATATTGTGAATGCTTTCTACACGGATGTCTTCGCTCTGCTGGGCACCTTTGCCACGGAGGCAGAATAAAAACAGTCCCTGAACTCAAACAAGAAAAACGGTGAGGGGTTCCACCCCTTCACCCCGGCCAGGGGCATTGCCCCTGGACCCGGTTGCGGATAGGAAAATCTTGTATAATGAGCAATGTGCCGCTGTTCATTGGAACAGGCAAAAGCATTGCCCTGCCGCACACGGGCACGGCGGCAAAATGCCGCCTGCCGGATGCAAAGCATCCGGGAAAACGGGAAGAACGCCGGAGGAGAAAGTGATAAACTTTCTCTCCCGGCGTTTTCTCGTTTTCATTGTGCCCGTGGCGAAGATTGCATTCGTTTCTCAAATTTCATGCGGAGACTTTTAGTTAGAAACTGTGCGCATTTTCGCATACTGGGTGCAGGGAGGTTCTCCCTGCCGTGGGGTACAGGGGACGAGCAGTCCCCTGCTCCGTCCAAAAATGAAGGAAAACTGCATCCTTTTCATCACGCTTGCTGGCGGATTTCTCCCTGCACTTCTGCTTCGTGTGCTTCCGTTCATTCCCCAACGGCTTGCCGTACCGCTTCATACGCCCCATCGGGCAACCGGTAAAACACCATGTGGTTATGGAAGGGGTTATAGGATGCGCACAGGATGTTTTCCTTGGTGAACACCAGGTATTGCTCCCGGAAATCCCGTTTCACTTCCGGGTGGAAATACAGGGC
>JAZUQI010000381.1:0-3945 GCA_045605625.1 Clostridia bacterium | reverse complement strand
CATTCATCAGCTTGGTCAGTTCCTGGAGGAATTCCTGGGCCTTTCCGGCGGGCGTGCTGCGGTCGGCCTGCTCGGCAGGAACGATTTCCTTCACAGGGGCCGGTTCTGCATCGGCCTTTTTCTTTTCCTTGGGCTTGCGGGCAGGCTTTTCTGCCTTGGGGGCTTCTTCCTTTTCGGCAGGCTTTTCTTCCTGCTTCTTTTCTTCCTTGGAAGGCTTTTCTTTCTTTTCAGCCTTCTTGGCGGTTTCCTTCTTTTCGGGCTTAGCGGCAGGTTTTTCGGCCTTTTCCTTCTTTTCGGCCTTCTTCTCTACCTTTTCTTCCAGCATACCGTCAAACAGGTTATGCACTTCGTCTTCGGTTTCGTCTTCTTCCACCGTGAAGCGCACCTTGGCAGGACGGCTGCCAAACAGGCCAAACAGGCCCTTGCTGCCTTCTTCGATAATATCCACTTTCACTTCGCTGATGGACAGGCCCAGCTGTTCCAGACCGGTAGAAATAGCTTCTTCCGTGGTACGGGCCGTAAATTCATAGCTTTTCATTATTTAATAGTCCCCTTTCCGGAAATCTGGGCGTTGGCGTTCTTTTCATCCTGCTTTTCCAGCACTTTGTTGATCACGATGCTCTGCAGTGCGCTGACGATGGAGCTCATCACCCAGTACAGGGCAAATGCCGCATTGGAAGACAAGCAGAAGTACACGGACAAAAGCGGGAAGAACCACTTCATAAAGTTACCCGTGCCCTGCTGGCCCTGGGCGGCAGGCTGTTGCTGCTGCTGGGGGTTCATGAACATGGTTTGCAGCACCTGGGTGACACCAGCCAGAATGGGCAGAATCAGAAGGCCGTTGAAGTTTTCAAACACCGTGATTCTGAACAGGAAGAAGTTCAGGTTCTGCCAGCCAGGCACGGCCTGCACGGCGGAAACATAGGCATTGTTCTGGCCCAGTACCGTCATAATAGCTTCGATGGATGCAGTGAGGGTGTTATTGCTGGTGAAATCCAGCACCACATTGTTGGCGGCCAAGGTAGCTTCCACGGCGGAGAACAGCTGAGTATCGCTCTTTAGCAGTTCATAGGCCTTGATCCACATTTCACGGGGCACCATTTTCAGGCTGTTCATATCCGGCACGGAAGGCGCAAAGGGAGAATCCACCATCCAGATGTTCTTCACCCACAGGAATACTTCATCCGGCTGGATCACCATTTCTTCCCCGGCCAGATAGCGGAAGGTTTGCATAATCAACTGTTCGTTGGCAATGTTGCGCATGGCGGAGAACATGGCGATCATCAAAGGCCAGGTCAGCAGCATGGGCAGGCAGCCGGACAGGGGGTTATACCCTTCCTTCTTCATCAGTTCGGCCTGTTTCTGCTGCATCTTCTGCTTATCGTTGCCATACTTGCGCTGCAGTTCATTCAGTTTGGGCTGAATGAGGGTCATCTTGCGCATTCCTTTACGGCTCTTATAATCAAAGGGCATGCACACCAGACGCATCAGGAACGTGAAGATGATGATGGCAATGCCGTAATTATTTACAATGCCGTTGATACTATCCAAAATACCATAGAGAAATTCAGAAATTGCATTCAAGGGTTTTCGTCCCTCCTGTTTGTGGTTCGTTTGGGGGGCACGGGATCGTACCCGCCCTTGGAAAATGGATTGCATCGCAGAATTCTTTTGACAGTCAAAAAGCAGCCGTGGATGACCCCGTGCGTTTCGATTGCCTCCATGGCATATTCGGAACAGGTGGGCACATACTTACAAGCAGCCCCGAACATTGGGCTGATGTGGCGCTTATAGAACTTCAAAAGCAGGATCAGCACCTTTTTCATGGCTGATCATCCCTGTACAGCTTTTGCTTTTTCAGCAAATAGCACAAAGAGGCGCTCAGGCGGTGAAAATCCGCATCCGACGCCGCATCCCGGGCCGTAATCACATACATGCCCTTTTTCAGCTTTGGCAATTCCTTACGGAATGCCTCCCGCAGCCTGCGCTTTGTCAGGTTGCGTGTTACAGCATTACCAATTTTCTTGCTTACCGCAAACCCCACCAGCATTCTGGGGCCTTTTACGTATCCAAGGGCCACTTCCCTTGCGGCGCTGCCCTTTCCCTTGCGGTAAACATAGCGAAACTGGCCGTTTTTGCGCAAACGGTATTGCTGTTCCATGTGTTTCCTCCATCCCTTTTCAAACAACAGCAAAACCCGCTCCACATGGTATGCACAATGGCAAGCGTTGGGAGCGGGCTAAGCCATGCAAGAAAAGGATTAACAGACTATCTGTTTTTTTATCAGACAGTCAGTTCCTTGCGGCCACGGTTACGGCGGCGGGACAGAACACGACGGCCGTTCTTGGTGCTCATGCGGGCACGGAAACCATGAACCTTGTTGCGCTGGCGTTTTTTCGGCTGATAAGTGCGTTTCATTGTGCAACAACTCCTTCTAATTGCAAAATGCCTTTGGCATTTGTTTTATAGCAGGCATGTGATAGAAAATCACCACAAGACAGCCATTATAGTATAGCTATAATGAGGCTTTGTGTCAAGCATTTTTCTGCTTTTTCTTGGGGAATTTTCCGAAAAAAATCATCACATTTCCCGGCTCATGCTAATTTCCTGGCGCAGGGTGCGCAGGGCATCCAGCTGGCTGGCCATGGCCATATCCGCCTGTTCCACCATCTGGGCCACGGCGCCATGAATGCGCATGGAATATTCTTCGCATTCCCGCTGGGTATTGTCCATCATTTCCTGGGCTTCGGCCTGGGCACGGGCAATGATTTCGCTTTCGGATACCAGGTGATTGGCCTGGGCCTGGGCATCGGCAATCATGGTTTGCACCCGGGCCTGGGCATCGGCGATCATGGCATTGGCCTGTTCGGAAGCAGCCCGGCCAATTTCCACGGCGCTGGCGTTGGCCTGGTTCACGGTGGAAGAAGCCTGGTTATTGGCCTTGTTCACAGTATCCTGGGCCTGCTGATTGGCCAGGTTCACCGTTTCTTCCGCCTGCTTTTTGCTGTCTTCAATCATCTGTTCGCTTACTTTCAGCACATCCCGGGCCTGCTGCAGGTCATTCGGAATGCTTTTTTCCATCTTTTCGAACAGGCTTTCCAGTTCATCCCGGTCCACGGCCACTTTGCCGGTGAGGGGAATGGCACGGGCATTGCTCAGCAAAAGACGCATCCGGTCAATCAGGTCAAAGGTTTTTAGCTGCTGGCTGGTGATAGACATACGTTTTTCCTCCTTCAGGGTGTTGGTTCATTTATTGTTCAGAAAATGCGGACGTAATATCATCCAGCACTTCCGCAGGTACAAAGGGCGAAATATCCGCATGGAAGGATGCCAATTGGCGCACGTAGGTGGAGCTGATATTGCTCTTTTCCAGCTGTGCCGGGAAATAGACGGTATCCAGCCCCGGGGCCAGCATGCCGTTCAGATGTGCCATATCATTTTCGTTTTCCAGATCCAGCTGGTTCCGTACCCCACGGATCAGGGCGCAGGCACCCAACTTTTTTGCCAGTTCTGCCGTCAGGCCGGGCGAAGAAACGATGCGCACGTTTTCCATTCCCCTGCAAGCCTTTTCCAGCATTTCCACCCGCTTTTCAAAAGAAAACAGGCCCTGCTTTTCCGGGTTATACATCACCGCTACGATCACTTCGTCAAACAGCTTTGCCGCCCGTTCAATGATGTTCATGTGGCCCTTGGTGACGGGATCAAAACTTCCCGGATACATGCCAATGCGTTTTTTCATTCTTCCGCCTCTTTCTTCACAAAAAAGGTTAGCCCGGTGATGCCATATTCCCGGCGGTCTTTCAATTCCAGGTTTGCCGGGGTATCCGGCGGCGTTTTCCTATCATGCTCGCACAGGATCAATCCCCCATCGGCCAGCAGTTTTTCAGCAAGCCGCATGCAGGTTTCCGTGGTGTTCAGTTTATACGGCGGATCCAGAAAAATCAA
>JAZUQI010000380.1:0-11928 GCA_045605625.1 Clostridia bacterium | reverse complement strand
TCCCCTTCGGGGCCGAAGAAGGTGCCTTCCGTCAGGGCCACCCCGGCCTTCAAAAAGGCTTCTTTCATTTCGGCACAGGTTTTGCCGTATGCCTTCAAATCAAGCCAGGCAAGATAGGTGGCAGAAATAGGGGTCAATTTTGCCTTGGGCAAATATTCCGCCACATATTCCGCCAGCGCCTTGCGGTTTTCATCCAGGTATTCCATCAGCCCGTCCAGCCAGGCATCCCCTTCGTTATAGGCGGCCATGGTGCCGTGGAGGGCCATGGTGTTGCCGCTGGTCACGCCGTTGCGGTTCAGCACATCTTCTGCCTTTTGCTTCATAGCTTCATCGAAAGTGACCAATTGCGCCTGCTGCAGCCCGGCAATATTGAAGGTTTTGCTGGCCGCAAACATGGCCACCACATTATCCTTCATGATGTGCAGCATGGACGTGAATTTTCCCGGGGCAAACACAAAATCCGCATGGATTTCATCGCTCACCAGCGGCACCTTATATTGCTTCGCAAGCTCTGCCAGCGCTTCCAGTTCTTCCTTTTCCCAGGCCCGGGAGGCCGGGTTATGGGGATTGCACAGCAAAATCAGCTTGGCCCCATTTTTCAAGGCCTCTTCCATGCCGGCCAGGTTCATAGCATACCGGCCGTTTTCATCCTGCAAAAGGGGCACGCTGACAAGTTCCCGTTCATTGCACTTTACGGACATGGCAAACGGCCCATAGCAGGGGGAAAAGATGGCCACCCGTTCCCCTTTTTCGGTATATGCCTGCACGCAGGTTTTCAGGCCTGTTACCACGCAGGGCAGCCGCACCATGTTTTCTTCTGCAATATCCAATTGATGCCTGCGCTGCATAAAACGGCAGAAGGCATCAGTGTATTCCTTTTCATCGCTGTTATAGCCAAAGCAGGGGTGCATGGCCCTTTCCGCCATGGCCTTGCCGATGGCCTCCGCCCCGGCAAAATCCATATCCGCCACCCACAGGGCCAGGGTATCTTCCCCCATAAATTCCGCATCCCACTTTTCACAGCCGGTATGCTTCCGGTTCAGCCCCTGATCGAAAAAAGCCCGGTCATACTGCATCTTTCTTGCCTCCTTCACAGCGGATCACCCAGAAGCCGCCGCTTTTATCCACCGTTTCCACCATTTCAAAAATGGTTTTCAAATATTTGATGGCTGATTCCGCCCCCTGCTGCTTGCGGATCACGATGTACATTTCCCCATCGCTTTCCAGCGCCGCCGCACTTTGGGCAAACAGGCCATAAATCACTTGCTTCCCGGCCCGGATGGGGGGATTGGTGATGATGCATTGGAAGGTGCCCGGCACGCTTTCCAGCCCGTCGGATAAATAACCCTCCGCCTTCACCCCGTTCCGCTTTGCGTTTTCCAGGGCAAGGCCCAGCGCACGCTCATTCACGTCGCACATCACAATTTCTGTTTCCGGCCAGGTTTTGCCCACCGTCACCCCAACGCAGCCCCAGCCGCAGCCAAGGTCCAGCACCCGTCCTTTTACCGTTTCCGGCAGGGCCTGCAGCAGCACTTTGGTGCCAAAATCCACTTCCCCTTTGGAAAAAACCCCGGCATCCGTCTGAAACTGCATTTTCTGCCCCCGGTATTCCCAGGTGCACGTTTCGTAATGATGGGCGCTTTCGGGGCTTGAGGTGTAATAATGATCGCTCATACGTTTTTCCCTGCTGCCCGGTACAGCCAGGCAACTTCCTTTTCTGTTAATTCCCGGAAATCCCCGGGCTGCATATGTTCATCCAGTTCCAGGCTGCCAAAGGAAATGCGGTGCAATTGCACCACGTTCTTTCCCCGTGCGCCAAACATCCGCTTCACCTGGTGGTATTTCCCTTCCTGCACCGTCACCTGCCCCACCTTCTCTTCCAGCCTTTCCAGCTTGGCAGGCAGGCAGGTGAAATCTTTCAGGGGAATGCCCTCCATAAAGGCCTGTTCATCTTCTTCCGTCAAGGGGGCATCCACGATGGCCCGGTACACTTTATCCACATGGTATTTGGGGGTAATCAGCCGGTGGGCCAGGTCGCCGTCGGTGGTGAACAGCAAAAGCCCCGTGGTATCCTTATCCAGCCGCCCCACCGGCATGCAGCCAAGGGAACGGTACATCTCCGGCAAAAGATCCATCACCGTTTTTGTGTTTTTATCTTCCGCCGCCGTCAGGTATCCTTCCGGCTTAAAGAGCATCACATGGCGCTCCACCCGGGTATCCAGCGCCTTTCCGTCCACGCACACCCGGGCCCCCTCCGGCACATGAAAAGCCCCGTCCCGGCATATACTGCCATTGACGGAAACCCGCCCTTTCTTCACCATTTCCCGGCACAGGCTGCGGCTGGAAAGGCCCAGATTGGAAAGCAATTTATCCAAGCGCATATCAGGCACCCGTTTCCTTTTCTATTTGGGCCACGGCCCGGCACAGCCGCACTTTACGAAGATACACAAGCGGCGTATGCACCAGGAAATAGACTGCTATCAGGCCCAGCACCTGCCCGGCCCCGGGCTTTTCCGCCACCAGCCCCAGCACATTTTGCAACAGGGCAAACAGCCCCCCTGTTTCCCCTTTGGAAAACAGGCCCCTCAGCAAAATAAACCCGAAAGCCATAAGCCCCGGCAGGGCCAGCAGGCCGTTCACGGCATGAAGGCCCGCCCATTTTCCGGTGTGTTCCTTTGCCGTTTTCCGGGCCCGTTTTTGCATTTCTTCCGGGTTCGTCTTTTCATCCCAGGGCAAATATTCCATGTACCGCAGCCTTTGCCAGCCAAAAACAGCCAGCACCATCAATAGCACAAAGGCCACCGCCACGCCCAGCGCCCCCTTATCCGGCGATGGGGCGGAAAACACAAGGAAAGCGAATTTCTTCACCGTCTGGCCAAACTGGGTGTAGGGCATGGTTTTGTAGATATGGAAAAACCAGGCGGCAAACAACACCGCAGGGAAGCAATACAAAACGCCGCTTCCCCGGCGCAGCCCCAGAAAAAGGGCCTTCCTGGCGGCTTCTTTGCCCATTTCTTCTTTGCGATACCCTTTGGAAAACAAAAATTTCCCCGGCAGCACCCCAAATTGCAATACCATCAGGGCCAGGGGCAAAAAGACAGGATGGGCCGCTATGCCAACGATCAGCAGCGCCATCACAAAAAGGCGCAATATCGCCTGCGCCGCTGCCATAAGGAACAGCTTTCCCTTCACGCCCATGCCCTCCGTTTATCCCAAATCTTTCTTTCGATATTATACAGGATTTTGTGGCCTTTGGCAAGCAGGATGCAGCAATTCCTTCCTCTATTTGACAAAACGGAAAAAAAGGCTTATCATAGACTGTACCTGTTTATGCAAATAACGATGAATCTTTGAATAGAAAAGGACGGATGCTACCATGAGTGAACAAGCAATGAACCCCACTTTTATCATCAAACTGGAAAACGGCGGCGAAATGACCGGCGAACTCTACCCCGAATTTGCCCCCCAGTCCGTAGGCAATTTTGCCACCCTGGCCAACAGCGGCTTCTATGACGGGCTGATTTTCCACCGGGTTATTCCCGGCTTCATGATTCAGGGCGGCTGCCCCAAGGGCATCGGCACCGGCGGCCCCGGCTATTCCATCAAGGGCGAATTTGCCCAGAACGGCGTGAACAACCCCCTCAAGCACACCTACGGCGTGCTTTCCATGGCCCGTTCCATGATGCCCAATTCCGCCGGCAGCCAGTTTTTCATCATGACCAGCAATTCCCCCCACCTGGACGGCGCCTATGCCGCTTTCGGCAAAGTGCTGACCGGCATGGAATTTGCGGATCAGATCGTTTCCGTCAAGCGGGATTTCCGGGATAAGCCCCTGGAAGATCAGCGCATCCAATCCATCCGGGTGGATACCAAGGGCAAGTGCTATCCCTTCGATCAGTTATGAGCAAAGTGAATACAGGTACCGCCTATTCCCTGCGCATTGCAGGCCGTGATTACACCATCACCAGCACCGATTCCCCGGAACATGTGCGCCGTGCCGCCGTCTATGCGGACAGGCGTATTTCCGAAACCGCATCCGGCGGCTTTGTGAACCGGGAAAATGCAGCGGTGATTGCCGCTTTGTATATAGCGGATGAGCTGCTTTCCGCCCAGGATGATAACACCCGGCTGCGCCGGGAATTGATGCTGGCCAAACAGGAATTACAGCAAATCAAGAATGCACAATAAATTCGAACTTCTTGCCCCGGCGGGCAGCCTGGATGCGCTGAAAGCAGCGTATGCCAACGGAGCGGACGCAGTCTATTTGGGTGCGGCCGCTTTTGGCGCACGTGCCAGCGCCGGTTTTGATGCCGAAAATTTGAAGCAGGCCATGGAGCTGGCCCACCTGCACGGAAAGAAAATCTTCGTTACGGTAAATATTCTGGTGACTGATCCGGAGCTTTCCCACGTGCGCCAAACCCTTTCCCTCCTTCGGGATCTTCGGGCGGACGGCGTGATCTTGCAGGACCTTGGCCTTTTGAAAATCTGCCGGGAGGAATTCCCTTCCCTGCCCGTCCATGCCAGCACCCAGATGGCCCTGCACAACGGCTTTGGCGCAAAATTTGTAAAATCCCTTGGGGCCAAGCGCATCGTGATGGCCCGGGAATGCACTTTGCAGGATATTGAAAACGCCGCCAAAACGGGGCTGGAGGTGGAAGCCTTCTGCCACGGCGCCCTGTGCGTTTCCGTCAGCGGGCAATGCCTGTTTTCCTCCATGATCGGGGGCCGCAGCGGCAACCGGGGCCGGTGTGCCCAGCCCTGCCGGTTGAATTACACCTATCAGGGCATGGAAGGCGCCTGGCTCTCCCCCCGGGATTTGTGCGCCCGGAACCAGATAAAGGCCATGTGCGATGCCGGGGTGCATTCCTTCAAAATTGAAGGCCGTCTGAAGCGGCCGGAATATGTGGCGGAAGTAACCAGGGTTTACCGCGCCGCCCTGGATCAAGTGCTGGAAGGGCGTTTTCAGCCGGCCACCCCGGATGAAAACAGCCGCCTTAAGCAAATCTTTTCCCGGGGCGGCTTCACCACGGGCTATATCGGCAAGGCGGAGGATGCTGCCGTCATTTACGAAAAACGGGTCACTCCGGAAGGCCATGTGCTGGGCGCGGTGAAAAGCGTATATAAAAAGGCCGGTGCATTGCTGTGCGATGTGCAGCTTGTGCGGCCCCTGCATAACGGGGACGGGCTGGAAATTGGCCCCCAAACTTTGCGTTATTCCGGGCCGGATGTGGCCAACGGCATGGCCACGCTGCGGCTGCGGGATGCGGTAAAGATCGGCGATACGGTGCGCTGCACCGAGGATGAAAGCCAGCTTTCCGCCGCCCGGAAAACCTATGAGGGCGACGCCCTGAACACTGCCCTTTCCATCCCTGTGGATGCCACGCTGTTTGCCTATCCCGAAAGCCCCCTGATGCTGACGGTGACGGATGGAAAAAACGAAGAAACCGTGGTGGGCGATGTTTGCGCCGAAAGCCGGCAAAAGCCCATGACTAAAGAAAGTGCCCTGCGCTCTTTGCAAAAAACCGGCGGCACGCCCTTTGTGTTGCGCAAGCTGGAGGTGCAGACGGAAAACGCCTTTGTGCCCGTCTCCGCCCTGAACCAGCTTAGGCGGGATGCGCTGGAGGCCCTGGCCCACAGCCGCATGGCCCATCATTTTGTGGAGGGCAGCCAAAAAGCGGATTTTACCCCGCCCGAAAAGGCTGCGTTTTCTCCCCGGCTGATTGTTTCCACGCCTTTTTTCGACGAAATTCCCCATCTTTTGCAAAACGGGGCGGATGAAGTGTGGTTTGCCCCCCGGGACTACCGGACGGATGCCCTTTTGCCCCTTTTGAAAGCCTTCCCGGAAAAGGCCCGGCTGACGCTGCCGGTGCAATGCAATGACGCCACCTTAACCGCCCTGCAGCATGCTGCGGCGGAACATGGCGTTTCCCTCACCCTGTCCAGCCCCGGGCAACTGGGCCTGAACGCCCCAAATGCCGCCTGCGGCGAAGGCATTCCGGTGATGAACGGGGAAACGGTGAACATGCTTTCCCATCTTGGCTGCACATCCGCCGTGATTTCCCGGGAAATGAAGGGCAGTTTGCTTTCTTCCCTGCCGAAAAACCGGATGGAGCTTATCCTGCCTGTCTATGGCCGCACCCGGCTGATGGTTTTGAACCATTGCCCCTTGCGAACCAAAATGGGCCTGAAAGACGGAAGGGCATCCTGCGCCCTTTGCGATAAAGGCAACGGCACGGACGGCACCTTCTTGACGGACCGGATGGGCGTTTCCTATCCCCTTTTGCCCATTCGCCTGCCGGAAAAATGCATCATCCCCCTGTACGCAAACAGCCCTTTGAACCTTTCAGAAAAGCTGCTCCAATGCCAAGATGTTTCCTGGCTTGTTTCCTTTACCAACGAAACAGAAGCGCAGCGGCAGCAAATTCTTGCCCATTTTGCGGCCCTGCGCCAAGGGAAAACGCCCGGAAGCAAAGGCCCCGAAAAGGGAAACCTTGGCCGCTTTATGGACGGGGTTTTGTGAACAGGGTTTGAAGGCTGTAAACAGTTTTTGAATTATCTTTTCTTTTTCTTGAAACAACAAATGAAAAACAGGTATACTGTACTTGGAAGGAGTTTTCACCATGAATGAACGTGCCCTCCGGGTTTTGGAATTCACAAAAATCAGGGAGATGCTGGCATCTTTCGCCCTGTCCGATGCAGGACGGGAAAAGTGCCTCTCCCTTGTTCCCTATACGGAACTTTCGGACGTGAACCGGGCTTTGGACGAAACGGAAGAAGCCGTGGTTTGTCTCACGTTTCTGGGCGGCCATCCCCTCACTTCCTTTGATGATGTGACGGAATATTTATCCCTGGCGGAAAAGGGGGCGGTGCTGTCCCCCAAGGCCCTGCTTTCCGTGGCCCAGAACCTGCGTGCCGCCCGCACCGCCAGGAACAGCCTGGTGACCGAAAAGGAAAACACGCCCCTCATCACCTCCACCGCCTCCCGGCTGCAGCCCCTTCGCAATCTGGAAACGGATATCACCGAATCCATCATCAGCGAAGAAGAAATATCCGATCATGCCAGCCCGGCCCTTGCGGATATCCGCCGCCATATCCGGGCAGCCAACAGCCGTATCCGGGAAAAGCTGAATGCCATGGCCCACGGGGCCGGGTATTCCAAATACCTGATGGAATCCATCGTCACCGTCCGAAACGGCCGTTTTGTGCTGCCGGTGAAGGCGGAACACCGGGCCAATGTGCCCGGCCTTGTACATGACCAATCCGCCTCCGGGGCCACCTTGTTCATTGAGCCCATGGCCGTTGTGGAAATGGGCAATGACCTGAAAGAATGGCACGGCAAGGAACGGGAGGAAATCAACCGCATTCTTTCTGCCCTTTCCGCCCAGGTGGGGGAAAACAGCGGCCTGATTGAGCAAAACCAGCATATCCTGACCCACCTGGATTTCGTATTTGCCAAGGGCATGCTCTCAAGGGATCTTTTCTGCGTCCGGCCCAAGATGAACGATCAGGGCAAGGTGAACCTTGTCCGGGTGCGGCACCCGCTGATTGACCGGGAAAAGGTGGTTCCCTGCTCCTTGTGGATTGGGGATCAATTCACCACCCTCATCATCACCGGCCCCAATACCGGCGGCAAAACCGTCACCTTGAAAACCCTGGGCCTTATGACCCTCATGGCCCAAAGCGGCCTGCATATCCCCGGCCAGATCGGCACGGAGCTTTCTACCTTTGAACAGGTGTATGCCGATATCGGGGATGAGCAATCCATCGAGCAAAGCCTTTCCACCTTCTCCTCCCACATGACCAATATCGTTTCCATCATGGAAAACGTTACCCCCAGGGATTTGGTTCTGTTTGATGAACTGGGCGCCGGAACGGACCCCACCGAAGGCGCCGCCCTGGCCCAGGTGATTTTGAACGCCCTGCTGAAAATCCACGTGCGCTCCATGGCCACCACCCATTACAGCGAACTGAAGGCCTACGCCCTGTCCACCAAGGGGGTGGAAAACGCCAGCGTGGAATTTGATGTATCCACCCTCAGACCCACCTACCGGCTGTCCATCGGCGTGCCGGGCAAATCCAACGCCTTTGAAATCAGCCGCCGCCTGGGCCTGCCGGAATACCTGATTGGCGAAGCGAAGGATCTGCTTTCCCACGACACCATCCGCTTTGAAGACGTAATTGCCAATGCGGAATACCATCGTCAGGTGGCAGAGAAGGAAAGAGAACTGGCGGAACAGGCCCGGCAGGAAACGGTGCAGCTGCGCAACGAAGCGGAAAAACTGTACCGGGATATGGAAGAAAGAAAGGACGCCGCCACCCGCAAGGCCAAGGAAGAAGCAAAACGCATTCTGGAAAAGGCCAAACGGGATGCGGATATGATCATCTACGACCTGAAACGGCTGAAGAAAAACGCCAACGTGCCGGATCATGAAGTGAATGCCCTGCGAAAGAAAATGGAATCCAGCATTGATGAAATGAGCGAAGGGCTGAAAGTGAACACCGCCGGTTTCGCCAATCCCCCCCAGAACCTGAAAAAGGGCGATACCGTGGAAATTTTAACCCTGAACACCAAGGGCACCGTGCTGGAAGCGCCGGACGGCAAGGGGGAAGTGCTGCTTCAGGCCGGCATCATGAAAACCAAAGTGCACATCAGCCAATTGCGGCTGGTGAAGGAAAAGGAAAATAAAAAGCCCGTCACCTCCATAAAAACCCGCACCGGGGCCATGGAGCGCACGGTGCTGATGCAATGCGACGTGCGGGGCATGGCCCTGGATGAAGCCATGATCGCCGTGGATAAATACTTTGATGAAGCGGTGCTGGCACGGCTGAATGAAGTAACGGTGGTGCACGGCAAGGGCACCGGGGTTTTGAGGGAAGGGCTGCAGCGCTATTTCAAAACCCACGGCCATGTGAAAAGTTTCCGCCGGGGCCTGTACGGCGAAGGCGAAGACGGTGTCACCATTGTGACATTGAAATAACAGAAGGAGGGAAATACGTCCATGACAGATAACCCGAAAATTCTGGTAGTGGATGATGATCCCAATATTGCCCAGTTGGTAAAACTGTATCTGGAAAAGGAAGGGTATCAGGTGGCGGTGGAAGGAAGGGGCGACAGCGCTGTTTCCGCTTTCCGGAAGGATCCGCCAAGCCTGATGATTCTGGATATTATGCTGCCGGGCATGGATGGCTGGCAGGTGTGCCGCACGGTGCGCCAGTTCAGCAATATCCCCATCATCATGCTTTCTGCCAAGGATGAAACCTTCGATAAAGTGCTGGGCCTGGAACTGGGGGCGGATGATTATATCACCAAGCCCTTTGAGGGAAAGGAACTGGTGGCCCGGGTGAAGGCGGTGCTGCGCCGTGCTGCCCCCGGGGAAGCCCAGACGGATACCCTCTCCTTCCCCGGCCTTTCCATCAGCCTGGAAAAATACGAAGTGTATTTCCAGGGAAAGCAGGTGGAAATGCCTCCCAAGGAACTGGAAGTATTGCATTTTCTGGCCGCCCACAAAAACCGGGTGTTCACAAGAGAACAGCTTCTGGAACAGGTGTGGGGCTTTGAGTTCTTCGGCGATAGCCGCACCGTGGACGTGCATATCAAGCGCCTGCGTGAAAAACTGCAGGATACGGAAAGCCTGGGCTGGCAAATCCGCACGGTGTGGGGCGTAGGCTACAAATTTGAGGTGAAATAATTTCATGCGAAAGGGCAGCATGTTTTCCCAGCTGCTGGCCGGGTTTCTGGCCATCATCCTGCTGTGCGTGGGGGTTTTGTTTGCCCTGTCCTTTTATCACCTGCGTTCTTCCCGCATTGAAGGGCGGATGGACGCCCTGAAAACCCAGGCCAAGGAAATGGCCTATCTGGCCGGGCGGCTTTCCTCGGAAAACATCCCCCGGGCTTTCGGCCAATCCTCCACCACCGAAAAGCTGATGAAATGGAAGGCGGATAAAGTCTATCAGGAATACAACGCCTACATCATCGTCTATGACCGTAACGGCAACCAGCGCACCTACTATAATGAATCCACCTTGCAGGATGAAAGCATGAAATACCTGCCCAGTGCCGATGAATATTCTTCTTACCTGGCCCAGGTGGTGCAGGGCAAAGAAATTGTGGTGCAAAGAAACAGCGCCACCGGCCCCATGTTCACCGTCATTGTGCCCCTCACCCAGGCAAACGTGCTCAATAACCGGCAAACGGTGATGGGCCTTGTCCTAATCCAGACGGCGGCCCAGACGGTGCATGCCTCCTACCGGGATCTGGTATGGCAGGTGGCGGTGGCGGCCATTGCCCTGAGCCTTGCGGCGGTGATCATCGTGTTTCTGTTCACAAGGCGGCTCACCCGGCCCCTTACCCAAATGGAAAAGGCCGCCAATAATATGGCCTCCGGGGATTTTTCCACACGGGCCCCGGAGGAAGGCACACGGGAAATATTGTCCCTTGCCTCCTCCTTCAATAAAATGGCGGATCAGCTTTCTTCCCAGGAGCAATCCCGCCGGGATTTTGTGGCCAACGTCAGCCACGAACTGCGCTCCCCCATCACCTCCATTCAGGGCTTTGCTCAGGGCATTCTGGACGGCACCATCCCCGAAGAACACCGCCAGCAATCCCTGAAAATCATCACCGATGAAACCCACCGGCTGTCCAAGCTGATCCAGTCCCTGTTAAGCCTTTCCCGGATGGAAAGTGATGAAACGGCCCTGAACTTCACTTCCTTTGATGTGAACGAGCATATCCGCCGCACCATCATTTCCCGGATGACCCAGCTGGAAGAAAAGGAACTGGAAATTGAAACAGATTTTGAGGCAGATCCCTGCTTCGTTTCCGCCGACGGGGATCAGATTCACCAGGTGCTGATTAACCTGATGGATAACGCCATCAAATTCACCCCCAAGGGCGGCTGCATTTCCCTGTTTACCCGGGAAAAGGAGGGCCTGATCCACGTGACCGTAAAGGATAACGGCCCCGGGGTTTTGCCGGAAGATGCACCCCATATTTTTGACCGCTTCTATAAAGCCGATAAGGCCCACACCACCGGCAAAGGCACAGGCCTTGGCCTTGCCATTTGCAAGCGCATTATGGAAAAGCACGGCCAAGGCATCTGGCTTGTGCCCGGCGAACACGGCGCAGCATTTGAATTCACATTATCAAAAGGCAAGGATAACGGAGGAAAACATGCAGATCAAGGCACGGGCAAAGATTAACTGGGCATTGGAAATCACCGGCCAGCGGCCGGATGGCTATCACCTGCTGGACGGCGTGATGCAGCCCCTTGCCCTATCCGATACTCTGACGATGGAAGAAAGCCCTGCCCTTTCCCTCACCATTGAAGGAAGCCCCCTTTCCGCCGGGGAAGATAACCTTATTTTGCGTGCTGCCCGGGCGCTTGGGGCCCATGCCGGCGTAACAGCCGGGGCCCGGATGCACCTTGTGAAGCGCATTCCCATGGGGGCTGGCCTCGGGGGCGGCAGCGCCGATGCGGCTGCGGCTCTGAAGGGGCTGAACGCCTTCTGGCAGCTGAACCTGCCCATGGAAACCCTGCTGCAAATCGGCGTAAAGCTGGGGGCGGACGTGCCCTTTTGCCTGATGGACGCCCCCATGCGTGCCCAGGGCATTGGGGAAATTCTCTCCCCCGTTTCCTGCAAGCGCACCTTCCCCCTTGTGCTGATCCAGCCCTGCGAAGGCTTATCCACCAAAGAGATTTTCACCGCCTATCACCAGAAAAACCCCAAAGGCGGCAATGTGGCGGAAGTGGTTTCGGCCCTTGCGGAGGGCGATCTTTCCCGGATGGAACAGCATGCAGTGAACATGCTGGAAACGGTATCTGCGGAGAAAAAGCCCATGTTGAAAACCGGTATCCGGCATTTGTATGAACAGGGGGCACCCTTTGCCCGGATGACCGGCTGCGGCTCCGTGGTGTTCGGCGCATTTGA
>JAZUQI010000379.1:0-5826 GCA_045605625.1 Clostridia bacterium | reverse complement strand
ATTTTGACATTCAGCCGGATGAAGAAAACATGCCCTTCCACAACGCCGTGAACGATGCCTATTATACCGCCCTTGTGTTTGCAAAGCTGCCCGAACCTCATCAGGTGCTGGAATTCCCCCTCACCCCCCGGAAACTGCAGCATCTGGACCGCAGCGCCAAACGGGAATGCCAGGCCATTTTGCGGGTGCGCAGCATGAAGGATGCTCTGCATTCTCAGGCGGCCATGAAGCCCCCGTGCCCTGCCTGCGGCAAGAAGCTGGAAGTGAAGGAAGGGTATGTGAAGCAGGGGGAAAACAAATTTATGGCCTTGGCGGATTGCCCCCAGCATGGGCTGGCATTCTTCAAGCTCACCTTTGGCAAAAGCGAGGACGGCAAACGGATTATGACCCGGGCCGCCTCCCTTTCCGATGAACAAAGCCCGGCCTATGTGCACACCAAGCATTTGCAATGGGAACAGAAAATGGCCCTGCAAAAGGCCCGGGAAGAAAACGAATAAGAAAAACACAAAAGGGGGCAGCTTTCCCGAAACGGAAGGCCTGTGCCCCTTTTTGCATCGTGGAGGAAATATAAATGAAAGTTTCCATGCTGGGAAGAGAAAAAGAATATGATCTCAGCCGGGGGCCGGTTTCGGTATCCCAGGTGCTGATGGATTTAGCGCCGGAATATGAAAATACGGCGCTGGGCTGCTTTTGCGGCGGCCAGGCGCTGGAACTGAACGAAAGGCTGACCGGGGATTGCTCCCTGCACCCCATCACCTTCCAGAACGAAGAAGGCCGGCGGATGTATGAACGCACGCTGCGTTTTGTGCTGCTGTTGGCGGTGAAACGGGTGCTGGGGGAAAATTGCCATGTGCGCATTGAGCATTCCATCGGCTACGGCGTGTATATGCGTTTTCTGGAACGGGATGCGGATGAAGAAACGGTGGCGCTGATCGAAAAGGAAATGCAGAAAATTGTGAAGGAAGATTTGCCCCTTCGCAAGGAAAGATGGACCCGGGAAGAAGCCATCCGCTACTTTGCCGCCCAGGGCATGGAGGAAAAGGTGCGGCTGCTGGCGTACCGGCCCTATGATTATTTCCCGGTGTACCGCTGCGGCGATATGGCGGAATATTTCTACGGGGCCATGCTGCCGTCCACCCTGTTTGCCCAGGTGTTTCAGTTGAAGTACCACGCCCCCGGCATGGTGCTGCAAATGCCTTCGCCGGCGGATATGAAAGTGCCTGCCCCCTTTGTGGAAAGGGAAAAGCATTTGCAGGTGTTTGCCCAGTCCAATCGGTGGCTGGAAATTCTGGGCTGCAAAAACGCTGCCGACCTGAACGATATGACGGTGGGGGGCAAACTTAGGGAATTCATCCGCATCAATGAAGCGCTGCACGATAAATCCATTGCCGAAATTGCGGACGGCATTGCAAAAAAGGGCGCCCGGGCGGTGTTTGTGGCCGGGCCCTCTTCCAGCGGCAAAACCACCTTCTCTAACCGGCTGTGCATTCACCTTCGGGTGCTGGGGAAAAGGCCGGTGCTTGTTTCCCTGGATGATTTTTACCGCAACCAGGATACCCTGCCCAGGGAGGCGGACGGCAAGCCGGATCTGGAAAAGCTGGATGCGCTGGATGTGCCTTATTTCCGCACCTGCATGCAGCAATTGTTAAGCGGTGAAGAGGCGCAGATGCCGCAGTTTGACTTTGGCACCAAAAAGCGCAGAGAAAAATTGCAGCCCCTGCGGCTGGAGGAAGGGCAAATTATGGTACTCGAGGGCATTCACGGCCTGAACCCCCGGATGCATGAAGGGCTGGCGGATGAAATGATTGCCAAGGTGTACATCAGCGAACTGACCTGCCTGAACCTGGATAACCATAACCGCATCCGCACAACGGATGCAAGGCTGCTTCGCCGCATCGTGCGGGATCATCAGTTCCGAGCCACCTCCCCGGAAGAAACCCTGCGCATGTGGAACAGCGTGCGCAGAGGGGAAGAAACCTGGATTTTTCCCTTCCAGGAACAGGCGGATTTTGTGTTCAATTCCGCCCTGCATTATGAATTGCCGGTGCTGAAAAAATATGCCTATGAGCTGTTGATGGAAATTCCCCCGGAAAACCCCTGCTATCTGGCGGCCCGGCGGCTGATTAAAATTCTGCATTACCTGATGCCGGCCCCGGAGGAAGTGCTGGCGGAAATTCCGCCGCTGTCTCTTCTGCGGGAATTTATCGGCGGCTGCACATTGTATTGAAGTTAATTGCATACCCTTTCCCGAAAGGGGAAGGAGCATGAAAGAAAAGAAAAAAGGAAAGGGCAGGCGGCTACTTCGGGGATTGCTTCTTTCGGTGCTGGTATTATCCGCCGTGGGGCTGGTGCTGCAAAAAAACCTGGAAACGGTGATTCTGGATATGGCCCACGCCCGGGCGGAGGCCATGGCGGTGAATTACATCCATGAGGCCACCCAAACCCTGATGACCGGGGAAAACCCCTACACCGCCATGATGACCGTGCATACCGATGCCGCCGGGCAGGTGACCATGCTGGAAGCCAACACCGTGGAAATGAACCGGCTGTCCACCGAGGCCGCCCTGCTCACCCAGAAGCATCTGGATGGGGCGGAGGCCCAGAGCGTATCCATCCCCCTGGGGGCGGCCCTGGGCATTCCCCTGTTTTCGGCGGTGGGGCCCCGGGTGGACGTTAGGATTGTGCCGGTAAGCGCCGTTTCGGCGGCGTTCTTTACGGAATTTGAATCCGCCGGCATCAACCAGACCCGGCATAAAATTTACCTTTCTTTGCAAACGAGGGTGCGGCTGGTGATTCCCTCCGGCGCCCGGGAGGTATCCCTGGAAAGCCAGGTATTGGTGGCGGAAAGTATCATTGTGGGCACGGTGCCGGGCACGTATGTGCAGGTTCCCCAGTATGATGATGCATTAAACTTCGCAATTCCTTGATTTTTTTGTGTTTATATGATAATATATTCGTAACAAATTGCGCTGTTTACTTGACAGCGTGTCCTATATGCTCTAAAATAATAGAGAATATGGATATTTATCTCCACCATGGCCTGCTGTGGCGGAGGGAGGGAGGGGCAAGCATGACATTTGCCCGGAAAATGATAAAATTGGCGTGCCTTGTGATGTTGGCTGCGCTGTGTTTGGGGATGGCCACTTCGGCGCTGGCCGTTGTGGATCCCATTGAATTCACCCTTCAGGTTGCGCCGGATAGCCTCACCGCCCCCGGGGACGTGCAGGTTTCTTTGCGCGTGGCCAATACCGGCACCGCCGATATGAAGGACCCCGTCACCTTGTACGATCCGGACGGCAATGTGGTGGCCTCCTTTGGGGATGGCGGCAGCGTGATGCTGCCTGCCGGCGCCTTCAAAACCTGGGAAGGCACCTGGAAGGTGACGGAAAGCCAGCTGGATAAAGGCGAAATTACCTACACCCTGAAATATCATCTGGAGGATAACGGCGGCGAACTGGTGGCCATGAATTCCTCCGCCGTTGGCAAGGTGAATTTCATCGGCGAAAAAGTGGGGCTTTCGGTGAACCGCACCGTCACCCCGGAAGTGGTGCGCTCCGGCAAGGAAGTGGCCGTTTCTTACGAACTGTACAATAACGGAAATGTGGTCATTTCCGATATCCGGGTGAAGGAAGCCATTGCCAAGGCCGCCCAGAAGGTGGATAAACTGCAGCCCGGCGAAAAGAAAACCCTGACCTTCACCAGCAAAATCGGCAATGCGGATTTGCAGAGCAGCGCCGCCATCACCTATAAGGCCGGGGATGATAACGCCACCAAAACCATGGATATTGCGGAGCTGGTGATTCCCAAGGCCCAGCCCAACCTGAGCATTGAACTTTTGTCCCCCACCACCGGGGTGAACATCGGCGAAGCGGCCAAGCTGCAAGTGGTGTTCAAAAATGACGGCAACGTCAGCTATTCCAACGTATCCGTTTCCGATGTGAACAAGGGCGAAATCCTCACCAACCTCACCATTCCGGCCGGTGCCACCGTGACGGAAGAAAAGGAATTCATCCTTTCGGAAAAAACCACGTTCAAGGTGACGGCTAACCTGCCCGATAACACCGGCGAAATTCAAACCTACACCACCGATGAACTGACCATCGGGGTATTTGACCCCACCAAGACGCTGCTGCTCACCTTGAACCTGACCTGCGATCAGGAAAGCGTGAAAGCGGCCCCGGCCGATGTGCGCTTCACCCTGAATGTGACCAATAACAGCAACATTAAGGCCGAAAGCATTGTTGTTTCCCACGGCGATACGGAAATTTGCACCATCGATGCCCTGGAAGCCGGCGAAAGCACGGTGATCACCCGGGATGTGCGGATTTCCCAGGTGGGCAAGTTCCGCTTCACCGCCACCGCCAAGGATACCATGAACAATTCCGTCTCCTTCGATTCCAACACCCTGCAATTGGCCTATGCGAAAGTGACGCCGGCCCCCACCCCGGAAGTGATTCCGCCCCCCGCTGCGCCCCAGCAGGTGACGCCCTCCCCGGTGGATCCCATCCTGTATAAAACCCGGGATGCCCTCACCATTGCCCTGGCCGTTGCCGGTGCGGTGTTTGCGGTGCTGTTCGTATTGTTTGTCATTTCCTCTGTGGCCCGGGCTCGGAACAAGAGCCGCTCCAAGGCCGCCTATGACCATCTGGAACTTTCTGAACGCCGGGATTATACCGAGCCTTCCGATGAACCGGAACAGGAAACCAGCACCCGGGGCGAACTGACGCCGGTGGTGCCCCTGAACGAAGCAAAGGAAGAAAAGAAACCGGAAGGTGACGGCGAAGGCGCCTACCGCATTTCCCGTTCTGCGGAAGATGGGGAAAAGAAGCCTGCCGCCCGCCATGCCGTGAAGGAAACCGCAGCGGAAGAAGAGGAAGAATAACCCTGCAAAGCAAAATCAACTGCCGTTCTTTGGAGCGGCAGTTTTTCATGGGAGGAAATGCATGGAAAAGCTGGTGGAAAAAATTCTGGCCGCCGCAGCGGAAAAGCGGCCGGTGATCGTGCTGGACGGCATGTGCGGCAGCGGCAAAACCACATTGGCCGGGGCGCTGCAAAAGCGGCTGGGCCTTCCCATTGTGCACATGGATGATTTTTTCCTGCCCTTTCATTTGCGCACAGCAGAAAGGCTGAGCCAGCCCGGGGGCAATGTGGATTATGAACGGTTTGCAAAGGAAGTGCTGCCCAATATCGGCCGGGGCGAGGCATTCACCTATCAGCGGTTCCATTGCGGCGACGGCACCTTTTCCCCGGTTTTCTGCCCGGCAGAAAAAGGCTGCATTGTGGAAGGCAGTTATAGCCTGCACCCGGCGTTTTATCCCGAATGGCAAAAGATGGGGGCGGTGACGGTGTTTTTGCAGGTGGAGGAAGCGGAGCAACTGCGCCGCCTGGAAAAACGAAACCCGGAAATGATGGAAAACTTCCGCCGCCGGTGGATTCCTATGGAAAATGCTTATTTTGCTGCTTTTGATGTGCCGCATAAGGCCCGGCTTTGCCTGAAAAGCGAATGGACGGCGGAGTGAGAAAGGCGGCACGCCAGCCCGTTTGGTTCGGGAACAAAAGGCCCAGGGTTCCTTCCTTTTCCGGGAACGAAAGGGGAGAAGATGGCTTTTTTTCACATCTTGTGGAAAAAAGATTGACTTTTCCCTTTTTCTTTGCTATAATCTTTCACGCTGGATGAAATCCGGTGTGCCGATATAGCTCAGATGGTAGAGCGGCTGATTCGTAATCATCAGGTCAAGGGTTCGAGTCCCTTTATCGGCTCCATTTTTTTTCGAGGTGTAGCGCAGCTTGGTAGCGCGTTTGGTTCGGGACCAAAAGGCCGCGGGT
>JAZUQI010000378.1:0-2705 GCA_045605625.1 Clostridia bacterium | reverse complement strand
CCCGTCCCCTGCCCGATGGTGATGTACACCGTTTGGGCCGGGGGCGTTTTTTCATCCGGCTGCCATTTTTTTTGCTCCACCTTCACGTCCTTTCGCATATCCCTAAGCGCTTCCGGCCCCAGCACCAGGGCCAGGTTCCTCACCATCATCTTCTCCCGCTGGGCGGCAGGGCTATCATCCCTGGCCACCACACGCATATACCTTTCCGCCTTTGCCTGCCCGGGCAAAAGCAGCAGCATCACACACCCCATCAAAAACAAACGGCGCATCCTGTTCCCTCCTTTTCGGAAGATAGGATGCGCCTGTTTTTCTGTGATTATACATTTATAGCCGCATATTCAGGGGCAAAATGCTCACCGCCCCTGGAAGGGATACCGCCGGCCCCGGCACGCCGTTTTCGTTCATGAAAACCACATTGCCGGTATGCTGCTGGGCCAGCAGAAAGCCGCTGCCATGCAGCACAAAATCCCTTGGAAATGCACCGGGAGTGCGGATAAAGTAGGGCCTGCCCAGCAGCCCCCTTTGGTTCTTCGGGAACACGGCAATACTGTCATGGCCCCGGTTGGAAACATACACATGGTGCCCGTCCTGCCGCAGCGCCGCCGCCGTGTTTTCAGGGCCGTTATACCCTTCCGGCAGGGTGGATTGCAGCTGCACGCATTGCCATGCGCCGTCCCTATATTCCCAGCGGCTGATCCATCCGCCCAGTTCCCCCACCAGGTAAAAGGCATCCGGCCCGTCAAAGGCAAGGTGCCGGGGCCCGGTTCCGGGGGCACAGGCCAACGCCTGCATTTCCTGCAGCCGGCCATCTTCCCCAGCCCGGTAGATCACCACCTGATCCACTCCCAGATCGCACAGGAAAAGTTCTTTCGTACCGGGGCGGAAGGAAACCTGATGGGCGTGGGCATGTTCCTGCCTGTCCTTCCTGGGCCCCAAGGTGCCCTGATGCTCCAAAAACTGGATGCAGGGCAATATTTTTCCGTCCGTATCCAAGGGAAACACGGCAATGGTGCCGTCGGAATAATTGGCGGAATAGAGAAAGGTTTCTTCGTCGTTCAGGCACAGGTGGCAGTTATCCAGACCGGGATCCGCCTGCACCGATTGCAGCAGCATTTCATCCCCCTGCAAAAGCAGGCTGGCCACGCAGGCATGGGTTCCGTCCCCTTGCGCTGCCGCCGCATAAATCACAGGCCTTTTCCGGCTTTGCTCTGCCCAGATGGGCTCCTTCAGCTGATCGCAAACCGCCAGGATCTGCATATTCTCCCCCAGCGTTTCCACCAGGGCCAGCCCCGGCCCGCCCATGGACGTATAGCTGCCCACGATCATTCTCACGGCCGTTTCCTCCCCTTTGCCTTTACACCACGCGCAGGTATTTTTTCCGCAGCTTGCCTTCCCGGTTCAGGGCCATCAGCCGCTCATACCGTTCCACCACTTGCTCCATCAGCGTTTCCCAGGGAACCGGAATGGTTTGCAGGGCGTTCATACTGATCCTTTGCAGCGTATCCCGGTCGTCCAGCACGCTGCGCAGCACATCCCGCAGGCTTTCCGCCGTGTTTTCGCACAGGTATCCGTTTTCGTTTTCCCTCACCACATCGGCGGCGCAGCTGCCCCTTACCAGCACGGAGGGGGTGCCCATCACCGCCGCTTCCCGGATCACCATGGGGGCGCTGTCATAGAGGGAGGGGAAGGCAAATACATCTGCTCTTGCATACAGCCCGTCCAATAATTCCATATCCGTCACATGCCCGGCCAGGTGGGTGCAGCCCTGCAAATCGTTTTGGTAAATCTTTTCTTCAATTTCCTTCATATCAGGCCCTTGCCCGGCCAGAATCAGGTGGAATTTGCGCCCTTCCTTTTTCAAAAGCGCACATCCATCCAGCACGGTGGCGATGTTCTTTTTCCAGTTCATCTGCCCCACGAACAGAAACATGGGATCCCGGCCCAGCTGCCACCGGTTTTCCACTTCCTGAACGGCTGCCTGCTTCACCTTGCGGATATTCACGCCGTTTGGCATCACCTGAATATCCCCTTCAAAGCCATAGCCACGCAGCACATCCGCCGTGCTTTCCCCCACGGCCCACACTTCGTCGCACCGTTCAAAAAAGTTCACCACAAATTTGGTGCCCCATTTGGCCAGGGTTTCGGATTTGGTGGCCTTGAGAAAATCGTCATAATACTTGGAATGGAACGTACCCACCAGCGGAATTTTCCGCTGCACAGCCAGCCGCAGCGCTTCACTGCCGGCGGTAAAGGGGCTGTGGGCATGCACAATGTCCAGCGGGATCATCCGCATTCTTTTTCTGTAATGAGGATCCATAGGGGCTTCACCCTGCTTGTATTGCTTCATGCCCGGCAGGGGTGCCGCCTTGTAATCCACAATTTCAAAGGGCAATCCGCCACGGTATCCGGTATCATACATGGGACAGCCCACCGTTACCTGGTGACCCAGCTTGCACAGCGTTTCGGCATACGCATACGCCACCCGGCCCACACCGTCCACAATAGGCAAAAATGTATCGCAAAACTGGCCGACTCTCAGCATGCAAAAACACCTCCTATTATATTTCATTATACTCAAAATGCAGAAAATAGCAATGTTTTCCCCCATTTGCAACAATGAAAGAACATTTTCGACATAATTCCGCACGTTTTCTTCGAAGAAAAACACAGCCCGAAGGCTGTGTCTGACAAACAATACTGATTCA